>JAVBYB010000072.1 GCA_030824255.1 bacterium | reverse complement strand
TTCGCGACAAGCTTCTCGCCGGCAAGACCGCCTTCGTCGCCGGTGCCTCCAGTGGCATCAACCTGCAGATCGCAACGCGCCTCGCGGAAGCGGGCGCCGCGGTGACCATCCTCTCGCGCTCAGCCGACAAGATTGAAGCGGCGGCGGCGGGCATTCGCGCGACGGGGGCCAAGGCCATCGGCATCGCGCAGGACGTGCGCGACCATGAAGGCGTCGGCGCAGCGTTTGCGACTTCGGTAGCGGAACACGGCCCGATCGATATTCTCGTCTCGGGCGCGGCAGGCAACTTCGTCGCGCCGTTCAACGGCATTTCGTACAATGGCTTCCGGGCCGTGATCGATATCGATCTCGTTGGCGCGTACAATGTGATGAAGCAGGGCTTTCCTCACCTGCGCAGGCCGGGCGCATCCGTCATCACCATCTCCGCGCCGCAAGCGCTGCATCCCTATCCGCTGCAGGCGCACGTGAATGCGGCCAAGGCAGGCGCGGACATGATGATCAAGACGCTGGCGGTGGAGTGGGGCCCGCTCGGCGTGCGCGTGAACTCGATCATCCCCGGCCCGATCGCCGATACCGAAGGCATGGCGCGCCTCGCCCCAACGCCGGAAGCGATGGAGAAGAGCGCCAAAGGCACGCCGATGCAGCGACTGGGAACCAAGGACGAGGTGGCGGATCTCGCGCTGTTCCTCTGTTCGGATGCCGCCGCCTACATCTCCGGCGCGATCATTCCGTGCGATGGCGGCCTGTCGCTGCTGGGCGCGGGGCGCGTGGGCTGATCCAAGCCGGCATGTGAAGCAGGGACATTGTCGACGGAACGCTGCAGGGCGCTCGCGGGTTCATGGGAGGTAATCCCCCATGCCGGAGCGCACCCATGTCCCACCTCACCCTGCACGACCTCGCGAAGAAGATGAAAGGCATCGATATCGCCACGCTCGCGACGCACACGGATGGCGGCGAGATTGCCGGCCGGCCGATGAGCAATAATGGCGACGTCACCTATGAGGGCGACTCGTTCTACTTCACGACCGACGACACGCGCATGGTGTCCGACATTGAAGGCGACAGGAAAGTCTCGCTGAGCTTCACGGGCAAGCACGGCTTCTGGGCGACTGTTGAGGGCGATGCGGAACTGATCCGCGACAAGGCGGCGTTCGAAGAGCACTGGACCAAGGATCTCGACAAATGGTTCGAGGATGGCGTCGACACCAAAGGCCTGGTGCTGATCAAGGTGCACGCCCGTCGCATCAAATACTGGGACAAGGGTGAGGATGGCGAACTGACGCTGAACTAGGCGTCAGAACTTTTCCGGGGGCGGCGCGTTGGTGTGGCATGTCCACGCCACAGCCGCCTTCTCCACCCGGTCAGCCGCCGATGCCCCCGGCGCCGCCCGAACCTCCCGTGACGCCGCCGACCACGCCGCCGGAGATTTTGCCTCCGGGACCGGTGGTCGATCCGCCGCCATCGCCAGGCGTGCCTCCGCCGATCACAGCATAACTACTGCACGCCAACGGTTTCATTGATGCGGGTAAGCTCGCAGCTCGCATAGCGCCCAGCCTGGCGCGTGAACTCGTTGAGCTTGGCCACATAGTCGGACGTCGCCTCATTCACGCGGTCCATCGACTTGTTATAGGACAGGATGGCCGCGTTGTAGCTGTCGGCGGTCGCCTTGTTGCAATTGTTCTTCGCCGCGCAGGCGGGAAGCTTCGGTTCGGTTGGCATGGTGAGCATCAACCGGCCGGGAACAGTCGGCAGAACGCAGGCAGCCGGATCAGCGGCAGGTTCGACTGCTGGAGCGGCCGGCTCCGTGGTCTGGGTGGTTTCCTGCGCATAGGCAGCGCCGGCGCTGAACATGACGCACGCCAGAAGAACGCACCTCAACATGATCCCCTCCTCAACCCGACCCCGCTTTTTTGCTGGAAATCGGCGGGCGGGACAAGTTGGGTCAGTTTAAGAACGGGTCGCTGGCGGCGCCGGGCTTCTGCTCAGTTACATGAGGGGCGTCGCCCTCTTCATCGTCCCGCAAATGAAAGACGATCTTGAGGACTATGCGCGCGGCCACGGCGACGGCCAGCCCGACGAGCACCATCCAGAGCTGCGGCCGCATCGGATCATTCATCGTGAAGCCGAAGCCGATCAGGGCGATGGCGGACATCACGTAGAAGCCCTTCACCAGAACGCGCAGCGGCTTTCCCCGCCACGGGAACCAGCCCACCACGATGCCAAGCGCCAGCAGGACGAAGAAACCAACCGCGAGCCAGCCTGACCAGTGGATATCAAGGCTGCCCATCGTGGCCACGATGGCGATGCAGGCCGCGATACAGCCGACGCCCAGAAGGTGGACCAGGATATGATAGGCGGTCTTCATGTGCCCCTTCGTGCGCCGGTCGGCATGAACACTGTCATAACGCGAGTTACGCGGCAGACGATAGGATCAGCGGGCAGCGCGGCTGAACTTTGCATCAACTGCCAGAGAGATGACGGCGCCCGCCGCGTAAGCCGCCATGTCCAGCCAGTCGAACGATCCGCCCAGCACCGTGCGGGCGAGCGTATTGCCGCTGAGGCCAAGCGCGCCGAGCATGTTCAGCGCCTGTGCGATTTCAATGGCAGCCGCAATGCCGAGGGCGACGGCGGCAGAGCCGACCCTGCTGAGCGGCGTTGCTGCGCGGAGCACCGAATAGACCAGCGCCACAGCCAGCACATCGCCGACATAGGGGCGGATGAAGGCGTCGCGCACGAAAAGCGCGATTAATACTACGGTCGCCAACAGGGCGATCCCGATGATAAGATAGGCGACGCGAGATGTGCTGCGATGCTTCACGCCTGCGTCCGCACAAGATTGCGTATGAAGTTCCCGCGAGTCCTACGCGGCAAACGCTAGCGCAGTCGCGAAGGTCCGGAAAGCAAGCACCTCAGCATGGAACGCTCTTCAGTCCGGGTTCTGCCCGAAAGCGGCGCGGAGCTTCGCCGCTTCTTCGGGCGTGGCCTGATCTAGCATGATGCGGGTGGTGTAGAAGCCGATCAGCTTTCCATGCTTCCGGTAGCCCCAGTCGCTGATCATGTTCTCTGTGAAGGTGATCCGGTCCCCTTCGTTCTTGCCCTGGATCCAGTTCGGCTGATTGCCGAGCGCTCCAGAAAAGCCGCCGCCAGCCGGCTGCACATTCATCACCCAGATATGTTCTTCATTCGTCTCCGCTGTTTTAACCGGAACGGCGACTTTCAGCGTGAAGCTTTCCTCACCCCGCTGGGGTGCTTCGTAATGGTCCCAAAAATGGTTGAGATGCTGACGGGCATCGCGGATTGCCTTGTCCATCATCACATCGCCGGTGTCATAGGAGACGATCGACGGTTCGCCGCGCCGCTTGGTGACACGATGCTCCCCGGGGTCAGCGGAAGCTGACGCTCTGACCGTCGGCTCGACCGCCGCCATGGCCGTGCCTGCATCGGGCGACGAGGCCTTCATGATCATCGCGCCGAACATGGCCACGCCGATGGCCATGAAGGCGATTTGCTTCGAAGTCAGCGCCATCTGTTCCCCTTCCGTGTGCCGGGGAAGTGAACATCAACCGGCTGACCGGAGCGTGAATCCGGTCGCTTCGATTTTGACGATCAGGCCGAAAAATTGGGCCGACTCAGGGCTTTCCCTGCGGCGCGCGCAGCAAGGCTAGACGTGCTGCGATCTCTCCCACGCCTCTGCTGACCCTTTCGCCAGATCGCGTACGCGGGCGATGAAGGACTGCCGCTCCGTCGGAGAAATCACGCCGCGGGCGTCCAGCAGGTTGAAGATGTGGCTGGCCTTCAGCGCCTGTTCGTAGGCGGGCAGCGGAAGCGGCTTTTCAAGGCCAAGCAGTTTCTTGCAGACCTTCTCACAGTCACTGAACCAGCGCTGCAGAACTTCGGTGTCGGCGTGCTCGAAGTTGTAAGTGGACTGCTGGATCTCGTTCTCGAGGAACACGTCGCCATAGGTCAGCGGGTATTCGCTTTCAGGATCGTTGAACGGCAGGTCGTACACGCGGTCGAGGCCGAACACGTACATCGCAAGGCGCTCAAGGCCGTAGGTAAGCTCCCCCGAAACGGGACGCACGTCGAGGCCGCCGACCTGCTGGAAGTAGGTGAACTGCGAGACTTCCATCCCGTCGCACCAGACTTCCCAGCCAAGGCCCCAGGCGCCGACCGTGGGGTTTTCCCAGTCGTCTTCGACAAAGCGGATGTCGTGAACGGTCGGGTCGATGCCGATCTCGTAGAGGCTTCGGAGATAGAGATCCTGAATGTCCGCCGGGTTCGGCTTCAGGATCACCTGGTACTGGTAATAGTGCTGCAGGCGGTTGGGGTTCTCGCCATAGCGGCCATCCTTGGGGCGGCGCGAGGGCTGCGGATAGGCGGCAAACCAAGGTTTCGGCCCCAGCGCGCGAAGCGTGGTGGCGGGGTGAAGGGTGCCGGCGCCGACTTCCATGTCATGCGGCTGCAGGATCGCGCAGCCCTTCTGCGACCAGTAGTTCGACAGCTTCAGGATGATTTCCTGAAAGCTTTTCGGTTTCTGGATTTCGCGCTTCGCAGGCGTCGACATGCGGCTCTCCGTTTGCGCCCTCAATATGCAGCTGCGGGCCGGGTGTCATCCCGCCAGACTAAATCCTTGCTCCCAGCACGTTTATAAACTCCGGCTTAATCTTGATGCGGCAATTTGTGCTATCGGCAACGTTGGGACACCCGCCATGCTCGCAGCCTTTCGTCAGCGCACGTCACAAGGCTCCGGCAATGTCCGCGCCCTCCCCAGCCCCAACCGCGACACCGCTGGAATGATCAACGCCATCGACCGTGTGATGGCGGTCATCGAGTTCAAGCCGGACGGCACGATCATCACGGCGAACGCCAACTTTTCCTCGGCCATGGGTTACGCGCTCGACGAGATTGCCGGCCGTCATCACCGGATGTTCGCCGATGCAGCTTATGCGGCGACCGAAGACTATCGCCGCCTCTGGGAAAGGCTGAACCGGGGCGAATACGTCGCCGGAGAGTTCAAGCGTCTGGCCAAGGGCTCGCGCGAGATCTGGCTGCAGGCAAGCTACAATCCGATCATGGACGCATCCGGGCGCGTGACGCGCGTAGTGAAATTTGCGACCGACATCACCGCCCAGAAATACGCCGCCATGGACGCAACCGGCCAGCTGGAGGCGATCCACCGCAGCCAGGCGGTGATCGAGTTCAACCTTGACGGCACGATCGTCACCGCCAATCCGAACTTCTGCAACGCGATCGGCTATGCCCTCCCCGACATCAAGGGCAAGCATCACCGCATGTTCGTCGATCCTGCCTATGGCGCGAGCAGCGATTACACACGCTTCTGGGAAAGCCTGCGCCGCGGCGAATTCCAGGCGGGCGAGTTCCAGCGCGTGGCCAATGGCGGCAAGACCGTCTGGATCCAGGCGACCTACAATCCGATCCGCAATTCCGACGGGGTGCCGGTGAAGGTCGTCAAATACGCGACCGACATCACCGCCGTCGTCGAGAAGCGCCTGCGCAACGCGAAGCTGTCGGTCGAGATCGAACGCGACCTGTCCGCCATCGGCGAAAACGTCGTTAGCGTCTCGCGCCAGGCCAATGATGTCGCCAGCTCGGCCACGCAGGCGTCCGACACCATTCATGGCGTCGCTGCCGCCGCCGAGGAGCTCAACGCCTCGATCAACGAGATTTCGGCCAGCGTCAGCGCCTCGCGCAATTCAGCCGAAGAAGCCTACCGCCTGACGCAGACGGCGGATGCCTCCACCGTTGCGTTGACCAAGACGGCCGAGCAGATGTCCGGAATTGTCGAGCTGATCGACGACATCGCCTCGCAGATCAACCTGCTGGCCCTCAACGCCACCATCGAGTCCGCCCGCGCGGGCGAGGCCGGACGCGGCTTTGCGGTTGTTGCGGCGGAAGTGAAACAGCTTGCGGCGCAGGTCTCTTCCGCCACCAAGACGATCTCGACCGAAATCCATGGCGTGCAGTCGGTGTCAGCCGATGTCGTGTCTTCGCTGAAGTCGATCCAGAACTCGGTGACGACGATCACGCAGAGCATCGGCTCCGTCGCTGCCGCGGTTCAGCAACAGTCCGCCGCCACGTCGGAAATCTCCTCGACGATGCAGCACGCCGCCAGCGCCGTGACCGCGATCGACAAAGGCATCGGTGCAATGGCCGGCGCGATGTCGGCAGCCGCCAACGCTACCGAACAGGTGCGTGGCAACATGCAGATGCTGGTGAACTAGGAGAGCGGATCAGGCCTAGCGACGGCCGCCATTGGGGCGCACCGCCAGCACGGCAAGAATGCCGAACGCGACGACCAGCGATATGCCCTGAATGAGAACCTGCATGCCTGGAATCCTCGACGCCCCGCGTTGACAACCACTTAAGTGCGCCGTCCATCCAGCGCAGCATCGCAGGCCACTTTGTCGCAGCCTTCGAAGCCTCTTTGATGGTGGGAAATCGAGTCGTGAGTGAGGCGATGGCGTGGCCGCATGTACGGGCGAGCCGCGTGTGGTTTCAGCGCAACGCGCCTAGCCGCGCTTGGCGTCGTCGCCCGGCTTCTTCTTCGTGAAATCGTCCAGCTGCGGAACGATCACTTCGTGCGTCTGGATATCGTGCTTGGGCGGAGTTGGCGGCTCGTCGCCGCGCCGGGCGCGCGACCGCAGCGCAGGCGTGACGAGGATCGCCACCAGCACAACCACGATGAATAGCAGGATCACGCCGCCCATGGCGGTCTACCTCCACTCCAGCGCGCCGCCCGTTAGCGCCGTGGCCGCCCGGACCGAAGCCGGGCCGCCCGCCGCATCATGCAGCGCCAATCCATCATATAGTGTCACCGGCCCCCGGCGCAGCCCTTTTCGCCCGCGCACCAGGATGCGCCCTGCCGGCGCGCCCGGAGCGGGGCGGATGGGCAACACCTCGATCTCGCCCGTGCGGGGCGCCATCAGCTCCATCAGATCCGCCAAAGCTGCCGCGCGATGGATGATCGTAATGCGTCCGCCC
>JAVBYB010000414.1 GCA_030824255.1 bacterium | reverse complement strand
CGCCTGCGCCGCGACCAGATGCACCGCGCCTGCCGCATCCAGCGCCGCCAGCAGCTGCGCGTCGTTTGCACCCGCAAAACCAACCCGCAGATTGTCCGCCAGCGTGCCCTCGAACAGCCAGGGCGTTTGCCGAATGTACGCCGTACTCTCCGCAAGACTCTCGCCCGGCGCCAGGGCCGTGGCGTCGATCCATACATTGCCGCTTGATCGCTCCGCCAACCCAAGCAGGTGCAGCAGGCAGGACGTCTTGCCTGAGCCGGACGCGCCCCACAGAACCGTCACCTGCCCAGGCCGCGCCTGCAGCGACACATCGTGCACCACATCAATTCCGTCGCGTGAGATCGACACGCCATCGAACGCAACCGATGGGGCGGTCGCCAACGCCGGCAGCCTCACGCGCGCGTACGGCACCGCACCGAGCCAAGCGCTCAGCATGTCCGCCGCGCTGCGCGCATCGGCGCGATCGTGATGCAGGGTCGACATCCGCCGGATCGGCGCAAAAAATTCCGGCGCCAACACAAGCACCATGACGCCCTCCTGCAGTGTCACCCCTTCGCCCGTTTCAAACGGGAACAGGCCCAGCAGCTTGAAGCCGATATAGACGGCGAGCAGCGCAATCGAGATCGCCGAGAAGAATTCCAGAACCGCCGTCGAGAGGAAGGCCACACGCAGGACGCGCATCGTGCCATGTTTCAGATCCAGCGACGCGGCGCGCAACGTCTCTGTCTCGCGGCCGATGGCGCGAAAGGCGCGGATAATGCCCGCATGTTCTGTCCGCTCCTGGAATGCGCCGGACAGCCGGTCGAGCGCCTCCTGCTGTTTCGTCGCAACCGTGCGCGTGCCGGCTATCGTCAGCCATAGCAACACCGGCAGCGCCACAACCGAAACCGCCAGAAGCAGCGCGGACACCCATGATTGCGTCGCCACCGCGATCAGGATCACGACCGGAACGATGATTGCGAGGCGTGATCCCGGCGTCCAGCGGCTGCCCCATCCCGCAAGCAGCGCCGTGCGATCCATGATCTGGCTGACACGCGCGCCCGCCGATTCGCCGAGCAGCACGCCAGCCCCTCGCTCAGCCGCGACGCGCGCGATTTCCCTGCGCGCCGCATCGACCATGGCAAGCCCCGCCCGCGCAGCGGCGCGTTCCGACAGATAGCCCGCCAGAGCACGCACGCCGAAGGCAATCGCACCGATTGCAAGCCATTCGAACGCTGCGCTGCCTACAACCGCCGAAGACACGCAGACAGCGAGACTCCACGCCACCGCGATGTGCGCGAACGCGATGACCACGCCCAGCAGCGTGACCTGACGGCCCGCGCCACGCGCGCCAATGCTCCATCTGCGCAGGGCGGCCCTGCCGTCATTTTTCATCGTGGGATCCTGCCCCGGCGCGATCGCAAATGGCCAGATTGCAGGTGCGGCAAATCGTCGAAAACCGGTGGAGCGTTCTTGCGCCGCATAAGGACGAGCAGATGCCTACACCATATTTGTCTGGTAAGACGACACAGAACTGAATCGGCGAACGAGGTTACTCATGTTGCCCGATCTCCAGGTGGCCGACCTATCGCGCTGGCAGTTCGCGCTCACGGCCATGTACCACTTTCTGTTCGTGCCGCTCACGCTGGGCCTGTCGATGATCCTCGTGATCACGGAAGGCGCCTATGTGATGACGCGGAAGGAGGTCTGGAAACGGATCACCAAGTTCTGGGGAACGCTGTTCGGCATCAATTTCGCGCTCGGCGTTGCGACCGGCATCACCATGGAATTCCAGTTCGGCATGAACTGGTCGTATTACTCGCAATATGTCGGTGACGTGTTCGGCGCGCCGCTCGCCATCGAAGGCCTGATGGCCTTCTTTCTCGAGGCGACATTCGTTGGCTTGATGTTCTTCGGCTGGGACAAGCTGTCGAGGCCCGCCCACTGGATGGTCACCTGTCTCGTCGCCATTGGGACGAATTTCTCCGCGCTGTGGATCCTGATTGCCAATGGCTGGATGCAGTTTCCGGTTGGTTCAGAGTTCAATCCCGACACGATGCGGATGGAACTCACCAACTTCATGGACGTGATGTTCAATCCCGTGGCGCAGGCCAAGTTCGTTCACACGGTCAGCGCGGGATATGTCACGGCGGCGGTGTTCGTGCTGGGAATTTCGTCATGGTACATGCTGAAGCGGCGGCATCTGGGGCTGGCGCGGCGCTCGATGGTGGTGGCGTCGTCTTTCGGCCTGCTGTCGGCTTTCTCGGTGGTCGTGCTGGGCGATGAGAGCGGATATACGCTGACCGACAACCAGAAGATGAAACTCGCGGCGCTGGAGGCGATGTGGGAGACGGAGCCCGCGCCCGCGCCGCTCACGCTGATCGGCATTCCGGACCAGGGCGCGCGCGAAACGCATTTCGAGATTCAGGCGCCGGCGCTCCTCGGCCTGATCGCCACGCGGTCGCTGGATCGCGAGGTGGCGGGGATTATCCCGCTGGTGGAGAAAGCCGAGGAACGTATACGGCTGGGCATTCTCGCCTATGGCGCGCTGCAGCGGATACAGGCCAATCCGGTGGACGCCACGGCGCGTGCGGAGTTCGACCAGCACAAGGGGCATCTCGGGTTTGCGCTGCTGCTGAAGCGGTATGTCGAGAACCCGGCGACGGCGGATGATGATCTCATCCGGAAGGCGGCGTGGGACACCGTGCCCAGCGTGCCAATGGCGTTCTTCACCTTCCGCGTGATGGCGGGGCTGGGCTTCGCGATGATACTGCTGTTCGCGCTGGGGTTCTATTTCATCAACCTGAAGCGCAAGCCGCCGGACTGGTTCCTGCGCGTGGCGTTGTTCGCCATGCCGCTGCCATGGATCGCGATCCAGTGCGGCTGGGTGCTGGCCGAAACGGGGCGGCAGCCGTGGATCATCGACAGCGTGCTGCCGACCTTCATGGGCGTATCGAGCCTGACGGCGAGCCAGATCATCATCACCATGGTGGGCTTCACGCTGCTCTATGGTGCGCTGGCGGTAATTGAGGTGAAGCTGATGCTGAAGGCAATCAAGGCGGGGCCGGGTACGCGAATCTTTGCGGACCCGGATGAACGACTGCCTGCTGCGCCTGTCGCACCCGCGCTGGACGCCTAGGAGGATCCCATGGAACTCCCGCTCGACTATGAAACGCTGAAAGTCATCTGGTGGGCGCTGGTCGGCGTGCTGCTGATAGGCTTCGCCGTGAGTGATGGGTATGACCTTGGAACTGCGACGCTGCTGCCTTTCATCGCGAAGACGGATCGCGAACGGCGTCTTGTCATCAACTCCATCGGCGCGACGTGGGAGGGGCATCAGGTCTGGTTCATCACGGGCGGCGGCGCGCTGTTTGCTGCATGGCCGTTTGCGTATGCGATCAGTTTCTCGGGCTTCTATCTCGCCATGTTCGTGGTGCTGGCGGCGCTCATCCTGCGGCCGGTCGGGTTTAAGTATCGCTCGAAGGTCGAGGATCCGCGCTGGCGCAACAGTTGGGACTGGGCGCTGTTCGTCGGCGGCGTAGTTCCAGCGCTGATCTTCGGCGTGGCGCTGGGCAATGTGCTGCAGGGCGTTCCGTTCACTATCGATGGTACGCTGCGCGCGACCTATGACGGCGGCCTTGTCGGCCTGCTCAATCCGTTTGGGCTTCTGGCAGGCCTCCTATCGGTCGCCATGCTGGTCATGCACGGCGCAACCTATCTCGGCACGAAGATCGAACACGGCGCCGTGCTTGACCGCGCCACCATCATCGGCCGCTGGGCCGCGCTCGCGGTGATCGTGTTCTACGGCATCGCCGGCATCTGGCTGGCGGCAGGCATCGCCGGCTTCCGGCTCGAAAGTGCGATGGACCCCGCCGGGCCAGCGAACCCGCTCCGCAAGGCAGTCGTCATGGCGCCAGGCGCATGGCTCGACAACTACGGCCGTCATCCATGGATGACCCTTGCCCCTCTGCTCGGCTTCGCTGGCGCGAGCCTTGCGTGGGCGCGGCTCGGCGAAAAGCCGGGCCTTGCCATGCTTGGCTCCGGTCTGTCGATCACGGGCATCATCGCCTCGGTCGGCGCGTCGATGTTCCCTTTCCTGCTGCCGAGTTCGAAGAACCCTTCGGTCAGCCTCACGGTGTGGGACTCCTCCTCGAGCCACCTGACCCTGTTCATCATGCTGATCGCCACCGCGATTTTCCTGCCGCTGATCCTTTTCTACACCTCATGGGTCATCAAGGTGCTGTGGGGCCGCGTCACTACGGACGACGTCAACACCCCCGGCCATTACTGAGAGGAACCAAGACGCCATGTGGTATTTCAGCTGGATCCTTGGCCTCGGCCTCGCCCTGACTTTCGGCATCCTCAATGCAATGTGGAACGAGGTCGACATGGGCGAAGCCAACCAGAACGACCTCGAAATCGACGAACCCTGATCTGTTGCCCGGCCGCCGGATTCCGGGCACTACTCGCTTTCGAAGCGCCCTCGACGTGCTGCTTCCAGGGGCGAATGAAATGTCTGGCGTATTTCACTCGGATCGTCGCGGCGCGCGCGCCTGATGTCGACACCTGCCGTTCCCGCTCCGCCCCCGCCTCTGGCTCGGCTATCGCTCGGCGTCACCGGCCATCGCGACGGCAACAGCGCGTTCGACGCCAATCGCGGGCGCATCGAAATCGTGCTGTCCGAAATTCTCGATATCATCGCCGATGTGGTGAAGGCCGAAGCCAGCCAAACCGACGTGGCGCCAGTCCGTTTGCACAGCCTGCTTTCGATCGGCGCAGATCTCATGGCTGCCGAGCAAGCGCTCAGTCGCGGCTGGGAACTCGTCGCCCCGCTGCCCTTCGGCCTGGACCTCAACATCGCAATCAACGCCCTGCCTGCGACGGCGGACGATGCACGCGCCCTCATCGCCGGAAATGATCCGCCCAGCGTCAATGTGAAGGCCCGCGCCGACACCATCCGCCATTTTGCCAAACAGGCACACCTGTTCGAACTGGCTGACCGCGACAAGGCAATCGCAGGCCTGCTCGTCGCCGGCCTGCAATACCCGGACGACAGGCGCAAAGCCGCGACCTTCGACGCCGAATCCTCCCTGCGCGCCCAGTATGCCGGCAGTGTGATGATCGAACATTCGGACATCATGCTTGCAGTCTGGGATGGTGCAACGCGCGCCTTTGTCGGAGGCACAGGCCACACCGTGCAGCTGGCGCTGGAGATTGGCGCGCCTGTCGTGTGGATCGACGCCAATGCGCCGGATCGCTGGCGGATTTTGTACGGACCGGAAGCTCTCGCCGGAATTCATACGCTTCTGCAGCCTGATCCCGCGCGTGGCACAGAATTGCGCGCGCTGGTGCGCGCCTGCCTGCGCCCCGCCGAAACCACCGGAGCGCATGGCCACGGCAAAGCGCATGAGCCGGGCCCCGCCGCGCTCGACCGTGAACTCTGGCACAGCCGCAGCAACACCTTCTGGCACGGCCATCGCCGCATCGAAGCTTTGTTTGGCGCAGATACTTGGAAAGGGCGCTTCAAGAACCTCAGCCAGACCTACGAAACACCCGCGCAGGTCGCCACCGGCAGCGCCACTACATTGCTCGCCAGCGCCCGGGCGCTTCCAGGTCAAGAACCTGAATTTGTCGATGAGATCGACAAGCACGTCCTCCAGCGCTTTGCCTGGGCCGACGGCATGGCGGCCTACCTGTCGGACGCGTATCGCGGCGGGATGGCGCTCAACTTCCTTCTGGCGCCGCTCGCCGTGGTTGCCGGCATTGCCTATCTGGCCGTTGCCTCCTCGACCGAGAAATGGATCTTCGCCACGCTCGAGCTGGCATTCCTGATCGGCATTCTGTTCGTGACGCTGACGGGCCAGCGCCGCCGCTGGCATGGCCGCTGGTTCGAGACACGCCGCGTCGCCGAATACTTCCGCCATGCTCCCATCATGCTGCTGCTAGGCGTCACACGTGCGCCGAGCCGGTGGCCCAAGGGGTCGGGCGTCTCATGGCCTGAATGGTATGCCCGTCGCGGATTGCGCGAAGTCGGCCTGCCGCGCGTAAGGATCACGCAGCCCTACCTGCGCAGGGCGCTGCGCGACCTGCTCGACAGGCATGTGGTCGAACAACGCGACTACCATATCTACAAGACGAAACGACTCGCCGCCGTCCACCACAACCTCGACAAGCTGTCGGAGTTTCTCTTCCTGCTCGCTGTCGTCTCGGTCTCCGCCTATCTGATCCTCAAGTTTGGCGGCGTGATGCACTGGTGGCCCAAGAGCGTGGCCGACAAGCTGTCCTATCTCTTCACCGTCCTCGGCGTCGCCCTGCCCACATTCGGCGGCGCCATCGCCGGCATCCGCTATTTCGGAGACTTCGAACGCTTCTCGGCAATCTCGGAAGTCGCAGCCGGAAAGCTCTCCGTCATCCACACCCGCATCACCCAGCTGCTCGATGGCCCGGAGTCGGCGCTCGACTATGGCCAGGTTGCCGATCTGGTCCATGCGGTGGACGATGCCGTCATCGGCGAGATCGAGAGCTGGCAGGCCGTCTTTGCCGGCAAGCACGTCGCAGTACCGGTGTAATCATCCCGCTTGCGGCCCCGCCGCCGTTCGCGCAATCTCATCCCTGCGCAACATCAGGCAGCCACCATATGACCCTCTCCCGCGTCGGCCGCAGCATCACCGTAGCGACGATCCTCGCCCTGTGCTTTTCCGTACTCGCCCCCGCCCACGCACAGGTCGCCGACAGCGCGCCGACGGTGGAAACGCCCACCGGCCCGGAGGCAGGCGCGACCTTCCTCTGCCAGGACGGCGGCAAGATGGTCCTCGCTCTGAAAGATACCGGCAGAGGCGTTGCCGCAAATGTCTGGTTGCGCGGCGCCAGCTACCAGTTGCCGCTGCTTCCGCCCATCACCGGCCTTGCTCAGGTCTCGTGGAGCGACGGCAAGAACTCGCTCACCTGGAGCCCCGGCGTCCAGCTGATGTGGATGAACAGCGAAACTCACCTGATGTGCGGCCGCGGCACGCACCAGCACTAGACCGGCTCCTATACGGCCCAGCGCCCG
>JAVBYB010000415.1 GCA_030824255.1 bacterium | reverse complement strand
ATGGCGGCGCGGGCGTGCAAGGCATCCTCGACATCGGCCTGCGGCACATCCGGGTCTGTGGCGATGGCGGGCGACCTGGGAGGTTCGGCAGGCGTCTTGGCCGTCTCCGGCGGCGTAGCGCGAACCAGTGGCGCTCCGATGAGCGCGCCGACAACACGCAGCGGCGGTGTGTGATCGCAGATCACCTTGAACATGATCAGCAGCGGCAGGGCGACGATGCCGCCTACCGGGCCCCACAGCCAGATCCAGAAGCCGACCACGAGGATGATGGCCAGCGGGTTGAGCGTCATGCGCTTGCCCACCACCGTCGGCGTGATGATGTTGGCTTCGAGGAAGCTGATCGCCATGAAGGCCAGCAACGGAAAAGATGCCTCAAGCAGCGTCTCGAACGTTGCCAGACCAGCCATGCCCAGCAGGCCCATCATGATGGCCGGGCCGAGGAACGGGATGAAGTTGAACAGCATCGCGAAGCCGCCCCACATCAGCGGTTCGGGCAAGCCAAGCTGCCAGCAGGCGAGGCCGGTGAGGGTGCCGACCACGAGATTGATGATGGCGAACGTAACGATGTAGCCGGTCACCCGCCGTCCGACATCGCGGAATACGCGCGCCGCTCGCACCCGCGCGCGCAGGTTGGGCTGGAAGGCGATGAACTTGATGCGGAATTCCTCCCGCGTCAGCAGCAGGAAGAAGCACAGGATGAAGACGAGACCCGTCTGCACCACGGCCGTCTGGGCGCCGGCAAGGATGGAGCTGGCAAGGCCTCGCTCCTCAACGACGACGCGGCGCGAGGCGGGGGTCGGCGTCTCGCCAATGGCAAGGTCCTCAACCTCTTTCGAGATGTCGGTCAGCGGTTTCAGCGGCGCCTGCAGCTCGCGCATGTGTCGTTCCGCGCGCTGCATCATCTGAGGCGCATCCTCGATCAGGCGGGATGCGGGCGCGGCCATCACGGAGAAGATCAGCCAGGCAACCACGCCGGCCGTAACCAGCGACATGACGGCTGCGAGCGGTCGTGGAATCCAGATCAGCTCCAGCAAGCGGCAGAGCGGGGTCAGCAGCACGGCGAAAACAAGCGCGACAGCGATCGGCAAAAGGAAGTCGCGCGCGGCCCAGAAGCTGACGCAGAGGGCAAGGATGCTGAGGATTGCCAGGCTGATTGCGGAGACGAGCTGGGGATTCCTTCCCACGATAAGGAACGGCTCCTGCGTGGCGATGCCAGCAAAATGCGAGGCGCGTTTGCGTCTTACCATGTGAAAGGTCTTTCGGGTCCAGTGCTGGAACGCCGCGCTCTGGCAAATGGTTCCGGCAGCACACACGCCATCGAAAGCAGGCGTGCGTGTCGCGCCGACGCGGATTATATTGCTGTTCACCGGGCATTCAGGCTGGGCGAGCCAGCTTGATGAACCCCTCTAGGGAATTCGCCATGACCAATCACGGGAAGTTCTTGTTCGCCGCTGCGGCAGCTGCCCTGCTTGCAGGCTGCGCATCGCAAGCCGCCGAAACCGCTGACGCCAAGCCGGATCCGCGTCAGGGTGAGGAAGTGAACAACATCTGTTTCTCGCAACAGATCCGCAACTGGCGCGAGAATGACAACCGCTCGATCATTGTCGAAGTCGGCACGCGCGACGAATACAAGCTCGATCTGATGGGGACATGCCAGCCGCAGGACGCTTTCATGTCGGTTGGCCTCGTCTCCCGCATCGGCGGCGGCTCCTGCCTGGAGCGCGGCGACAAGCTGGTGACGGATTCGCGCTACAGCGACGGCTCGTGCTCGATCCGCCGGATCTACAAATGGAACAAGGACGCGGCAATGGAACAGCCGCCTGCTGCGTCATAGGGCGATCGTCACTCGCTTCTCCTCCGACGTGACGAAACGAGAGGCCCGGGAAGCAGCACTGCTTCCCGGGCCTTTTGCGTCTGGGTCAGAGAAGAATGGGCCGGGCAGGCTGCACGACTACCCGGCCCTCCGAATAGCAGCCAAGTTGGACCCAAGGGCTGCATCCGGTTTCGGATCAAGCCCTACTGCCAGTAGCGGGGGGCCTTGTAGTAATCGTAGACCTCGTCGCGCATCGTGCTTCCGTCGCTGCGGGTCAGTTGGTCGATCTCGTCGGCCGGCGCAGCTTCAAGCTGCTGCTTGGTGACGTTCACGACATAGCCTTCGTGCTGCTTCTGATAGTCCAGCGTGGACCACGGAAGCGGATGGAACTTCTCGTTCATGCCGAGGAAGCCCCCGAAGCCGACGACGGCGAACATGATGTTGTTCGATTGCTTGTCGAGCACGACGTCTTCCACCTTGCCGATTTTTTCGCCGGAGGTGTTGTAGACGCTCGTGCCGATGACCTTGGAAGCGCGAATGGCGCTGGTGTGACCGGTCGATGTGGACATGGATTCTCCTTTTATATTTGCTGCGGGTGTCCAACGTCGCAACCGCCCGGGAGTTGCCTGGAAATCACAGGCTTTCACCGGTTGCAGGAATCCATGCGGCAATTGCTGCAACGGTTTCGCACGCGAATTAACGTATGCTGGGCCATGGTGAACGGCGCGATGACGATGGCGCACCCCTTGCAGTTTGGGCGGTAATGGAAATGGAACTCGGCATTTCGGGTGCACAGCGGAGGGTAGACGTCTGTGTCTGCACCTTCCGTCGCCCGTCCGTGGTTGATCTCCTGGCGTCGCTGGCCCAGCAGCAGCTGCCTGCAACCCTCGCCATGCGTGTGATTGTCGCCGACAATGACGAGACGCCCTCCGCGCGTGAAACGGTCCACCGCGCCTTCGCTGACTTCCGCATCGACGGCGTTTACCTCCATGCGCCTGCCCGGAACATTTCGATCGCGCGCAATGCCTGCCTCGACGCGGCCACCGCGCCACTCATTGCCTTCATCGACGATGACGAAGTCGCGCGCGCTGACTGGCTCGCCTGCCTGATCGCCGAACGCGACGCCAGCGAGGCCGACATCGTGTTCGGCAAGGTAAATGCCGCCTACGCCGAAGATTCCCCCGGCTGGATGCGCCGTGCGGATCTTCATTCCACGCCCGCGCCCTTCAGGGGCGGGGAGATCGATGGCGGCTATACCTGCAATGTCCTGATGCGCCGCGAGACAGTGGCCGATTTGCGCTTCGATCCCGCATTCGGTCGCACGGGCGGGGAGGACACCACCTTCTTCTCGGTCCTCAAGCGCAAGGGCGCAAAGCTCGGCTACACCGCCAGGGCCATCGTCACCGAGCCTGTCACGCCGACGCGCTCCAGTCTCAAATGGTTGACGACGCGGGCCTATCGCTCTGGCCAGACCTACGGACTGGTGCGGTTGCGGGATGGAGACTCCCGCCTGAAAGTGGTGGCGTCATCGCTGGTGAAAATGGTCTGGTGCCATGCGGCTACGGCGCTGACACTTTGGTCGCCCGCGAAATGGCGCAAAAACGCCGTGCGTGCGAGCCTTCATGCGGGCGTGATGGGCGCTGCGATCGGACGCGCGCCGGTTGAGCTTTATGGAGCGGTCAATGGCTGACCTTCCCGGCAACGACCCCCGCAAGATGCTGGCGGCGAGCAAGGCCGAACAGCCACCACCCAAACCTGCCGCCCCCAGGCGCCCGCCTGCCGCAACCAAACCCGCTCCTGTCGTGGACGCGGAACCCATTCCGCCCAGCCGCCTGCGCGAGCTGGCTCCGTGGGCCTCCCTGCTGGTGATCGGCGTCATGGGCGCGGCTGCGTCGGCGTTCGTGTTCCTGCAGGAAGCCACAACGCTCGCCCACGGCGCAACAAACCCTGCGCGCATTCAGGACGAATGGGTCCAGTCCGACTGGCCCGACTTCCTCGAAGTCACCGCAGAGCAAAGCCTCCGCACGTCCCCGGCAGACGAGGGCGCCGCCTATCTCGCGGCGAAGAAAGCCGTCGCGCTCGATCCGTCCCGCGCGTCCGCCTGGGCGGTGCTCGCCTATGTCGAGGCGCGCCAGGCCGGCGGGATTAACCAGCCCGCGCTGGATGCGCTCGGCCGCTCCATGGCCGCTTGTCCGTTGTGCGATCAGGCGCTGATCCGCTGGCGCTTCAATTTCGTGCTCAGCAACTGGAACCAGATCCCGGACGACATGCGCCGCAAGGCTTTCGAACAGGCGGATATTCTCCGCTGGGTCGGCCAGAACGCCGAGTTTCTGGCGGAAATGCGCTACAAGGCAGGCCTCGTCGGGATCCCCTTCGACGCTTATCGTACAGCCGTCGATACGCCCGCCCGCAGCTGGGATATCAGCCCCGCGGCGCAACTTCGCGGCTCGCTGAACACGCCGGGTTAACGCAAGGCAGGGTTCTTGCTGGGTACGCCCATGGACAGCACCCTGATGCTCAACCGCCCGATCACCGAAGCCGAGGTCCCCGGCTCACAACCGCGCGCCGCCACTGGCCGCGATGTGGTCGTCGTCATCCCCACGCTCAACGAAGTCGCGCACGTTGAAACCTGCGTCCGCTCCCTGTTGAAGGGCGACGAACGCCTGCGCGACATAGAGCTGATCGTGGCTGACGGCGGCAGTCGCGACGGGACGCAGGCGATCGTGCAGCACCTGTGCGGTGAGTTCCCGAACCTGCGCCTGGTCGACAATCCGCAACGCCTGCAATCTGCAGCGGTTAACCTCGCCGCGCGCGGGGCTGGCATCGGCCGCCATATCCTCGTCCGTTGCGACGCCCATGCGATTTACCCGGCCAACTACGTCATGAGCGTCGCGGACTCGCTGGCCCGCCGCAACGTCGCCTCCGTCGTCGTGCCGATGGATGCCGAAGGCGAAAGCTGCTTCCAGAAAGCCAATGCCTGGATCGTGGATACACCGCTCGGCTCTGGCGGGTCGGCACATCGCGGCGGCCGCAAATCCGGCTTTGTCGACCATGGCCATCACGCGGCTTTCGAGCTGAAGACCTTCCTGCATCTCGGCGGTTACGACGAAACCTTTTCGCACAACGAGGATGCCGAATACGACACGCGCCTGCGCAAGGCGGGCGGCCGCATCTTCATGGACGCCGATATCCGCCTGACCTACCTGCCGCGCGCTTCCATGGGCGCGCTCGCCCGCCAGTATTTCAACTACGGCAAGGGTCGCGCCCGCACGCTGATGAAGCACGGCGAAAGGCCACGTCCGCGCCAGATGATCCCGCCCATGACGTTGATCGCCTGCATCCTCGGCCTGTTGCTCACGCCGTTGACCCCGTGGGCGCTCATCCTGCCGGGCGGCTATCTTGCAGCCCTCGCTGCCGCCTCTGTCGCTGTCGCCGTGAAAAAGCGCTCGATCTGCGGCCTCTTTGCAGGCCCGGCATCCGCGATCATGCACATGAGCTGGTCCGCAGGTTTGCTGCGCCAGCTTCTGCGCGGCCGCTAGAGCCGGATCGTCTGAGGTGGTATCACCAACGGCGTTCCACCGAAGGCGTGAATCCGTCTCTCAAGGGAAAATCTGAAGCGCCGCCACGGCTGCGCCGTTTCCACCAGGGTTGATCGCGCTTTAGGCCTTCGCCTCTTTCTTCTTCGCCGGCGCCAGCCCGCACGCTGCCCCCACCAGCAGCGCATAAAGCCACGCCACCGACGGCGCGTTCAGCGACGAATCCGTAATCCCGTGCAGCAACAGCAGGCCGCTCGCCGCCAGCGCCATGTGCGGAAACGTCCGCGAGCCTTTGCGCAATACGACAGCCTGCAGGATACGCAGGTGCGTCGCGGCGATCGTCGCCAGCAGCAGCGCAAGGCCCAGCAGGCCCGTCTCCACTGTCCAGGCAAGGAATACGTTGTGCGCGCCGCCCGGCGCCAGCATCACCTTGGCGTTCTCCAGCGTCTGGTACTTCGCCCCTTCCGCCGCCAGCGAGCCCAAGCCGTGGCCCACATACGGGCTCTCCATCCAGGAGGCCGTATAAGCCTCGATGCGTTGCAGGAAGGGCGGCGTCTCCGACAACCCCAGCCCCGGCGCGATAGTCTCATCCACCGCCCAGCCCGTCGCCACGCCCGCAATCGCCAGCCCCAGCGCAATCACCGGCGCAACGATCACGCCCGCGCGCAACAGCAGGCCATAGCGTGCGCGCCCGATGATCGGCAGCAGGTCCCACCACGCATGCAGCAGCAGCACCGCAGCCACAAACAGCAGGCCAGGAATTGATCCCAGCAATATGAGGCAGGTGAGGGACGCCACCAGCAGCAGCAACCCGCCAACACCCTCGCGCAGCAGCTGGTCAATCACCTGCGGAATGGCCAACGCTTCCGCATCCGATTGTTTCAGCACGCGCAGCACGCGCCCAAGCCCGACAATCGCCATCAGGCCGAACACCACCGCGCCATTCGCCGGGGTCTCGAACGCATCGCTCAGGCTCGGCGTCGGATCGCCTCGCGTCGTGGACACGAACGCGAAGAACATCCATGCGCACCACGCAATCGAACTCCAGATCAGCGCTGTCCACGCGGCATCCAGAACGGCGCGGCGCTGGGCGGCGATACGGCCCACGATCCACATCGCGCCGGCAGCGAAGATTGTCGCCAGCTGCGGACCCGCGCGATGTAGCGGCCCTGCAACGCCTGTTGCTGCGACCAGCACGAGAACCGCGGCGCCGATCAGCATCCCGGCCGAAACAGCCGCCGGTCCTGCAACAGCCAGCGACAGCACGGCCATCACGATGATCGCCGCTGAAATGGGAAGCGAGGCTGTCGGCGTCACCGCGCCAAACGCCAGGTTCGCGAGCGCGATCAGCAGAACCGCCGCAACCGGAGGCAAAACTTCCCGCAGCCGCAGACGTTCGAAATCGTCATAGCCGCCGCGCGAAGCGCCCCATCCGGCGCCGGACTGTCTGGAAATGCCGCGTGTGCCTCGCATCATCCGCCTGATCTATGCCTGCGCGTTTCTACGCCGGGAATTCCACGCAATTAGAAGGCCAATCTGCACCCGTAAATGCAGGTCTGTTGTGATTATTCCGCAGCATTGCGACTTGTGCTTGTCCCGGAATGATCCACGCCCTGCGGCTGGCTGCTGTTGTCGCCGCCGAGCGCTCCCTCAATCAACCTCGCCAGGTCGCCGCGCTGTGCAACGAATGTCTCCGCTGGCAGGTCCAGCAAC
>JAVBYB010000573.1 GCA_030824255.1 bacterium | reverse complement strand
GTGGACGCGGTCTTCCGGCAAGCCCTGATCTTCCCAGCCCATCCGGCGCTTGATCACCGCCAGGACGAAGAGGACCAGGAGCACGATCGCGGTCGTCAGGATGGCGATGGCGTAGGCGCCGGCGCCGCAGGCGACCCCGATGGCGGCGGCCGTCCAGACGCCTGCCCCGGTCGTCAGGCCATGAACCTTGGCGCCTGACTGGAAGATGATGCCGGCGGCGAGGAAGCCTGCCCCGGCCGTCACCGCCTCGATGATACGAATGGGATCGCCTGTTGGCGGATGCTCGAGCGAGCCCGTGTGCTGGTAGATTTCCCACGCCACCAGCGTGAACACGCAGCTGCCCATCGCGACCAGAATATGCGTGCGGATCCCGGCGTCATGCCGGCCAAGCTCGCGCTCCAGCCCGATGAGGCCGCCGAGCACGCAGGCGAGGCCGAGGCGGATGGCGATCAGCCATTCCGGCGTCCAGCTGCGCAGTGAGTTCACGAAGGTCGATGTCTCGTCCATGCGAAGCGATCACATAGGTCGCGGTTCGAAGTGGAACAGGCTTCGCGCAGGGCGGCCGTGTGGCCGCAGATCGGTGAAACTTCACGGATCGGGCTGAGCGGGCGGCAACCAATTCACGATATGCTTCTGGCAGGCCCAAAGCGTGATCGCGACACGCCCGGCCTGCCGCTCGAACCTGTCAGGAAGTTCAGGAAGCGCGGCCGGAAAACCACACCTGCCCATCGATCCGCATACCGAGTGAATGCGGGTTCATCCTGATGGCGATCGCGCCCCCATTTGAAGACCATAACCACGTGCTTCGCCGCATTCGTGTCCAACTCGCGCCAGTCTTCCGTGGCCTGATGTTCGCATCGGAACCCATGAGAGCTCCGCACATTCAACATCAAGCCCCGGACGAGAAGGGCGGACTGATATGAGCAAACAAGTGTCACTCTCCAAAACGCAAGCCGAGGCGGTCGCCGCCTACTGGTATCCGCAGGTTCGCCGCGAGGAATGGCTCGCCGACGTGATTGTTCACGTCGTCGGCCTCGTGATGGCGGTTGCCGGCTGTATCCTCCTCGTCGTGACCGCCGCGCAATCGGGCAGCGTGAAACTGACTGCCGCGCTGGTGGTCTATTCGGCGGGCCTTCTGGCCATGCTGGGCGCTTCGGCGCTGTGCAATTCCAACACGAACCAGAAACTGGCCCACGCCCTGGAGCGGATCGACCTCGCAGGCATCTTCATCATGATCGCGGCCTCCTACACGCCCTTCATGCTGGCAAAGCTTGATGGACCGCTGGCCTGGACCGTGCTGGGGCTGGTCTGGCTTGTCGCGCTGGCGGGCGTGGCGATGAACCTTCTGACCCGCTGGAAAGCCCCCAAGGTCTATATCGGCATGTACCTGACGCTCGGCTGGGCCGTGCTGACGGTGTTCGACCAGCTGATTCACAACCTGTCGCCGCTGGGCCTTGGCCTGCTGGCAGCGGGCGGCGTCCTCTACACGGTGGGCGTCATCTTCCACGTGAACAAGAAACTGCCGTTCAACTCGGCGATCTGGCATGGGTTTGTCATTGCGGCGGCGTCCTGCCACTTCGCCGTGATCTACATGGATGTGGCGAGCGTGGTTTCGGCCTGAAGCTGAAGCAGTTGAGCCTGAATGTATTCGATAAATTCCAGGGCCCGGCCATTGTGCCG
This sequence comes from bacterium, assembly GCA_030824255.1. GTDB lineage: Bacteria > Pseudomonadota > Alphaproteobacteria > Caulobacterales > Hyphomonadaceae > UBA7672. Next base: position 5,384 of record JAVBYB010000573.1, on the reverse strand, counting down.
GGCCTTTTCGCATCCAGACCTGCCAATCCTGCGTACAGCCCGAAAACGGGAGTTTCCCATGCGCCGCATTGCCATCGTCGTTGCGTCCCTTCTTGCCTTTGCCGCCTGCGCGCTCGCGCCGGGGACGCCCAAGGACACCGGACCGGAAGCCTTCGCCATCGAGCGGGACCTTGCCGGCGAAACTGTCGCCCGTGGGCAGTTTTCAGCGATCAACGGCGTCAAGCGCGCCTTCACCGCCTACATGACCGGAACGCTGGCCGGTGACAGGTTCACGCTCGCGGAACGGTTCGAATACGATGACGGCGAGAAGGACCAGAAGACCTGGGTGCTGACCCGGCAGGCCGACGGCACCTGGTCGGGCACGCGCGAGGATGTCGTGGGCGAGGCCAAGGGCTGGCAGGACGGCAAGGCCTTCCGTCTCGCCTATGATGTCGTACTGCCCAACGAGGACGGTTCGCCGGGCATGCAGGTGCATTTCCAGGATGTGATGGTGAAGCGCGCCGATGGCGTCGTGCTGAACAATGCCAGCGTTGGCTGGTGGGGCTTCAGCGTGGCTGGCGTGGAGCTGGAGATAAAGCCGGCCAGATAGGTCGCGGCCCACTGTTTCGACACAGGCCTTTTGCCATCGTTCGTGGGCGGCTAGAGTCCGGCCCATGAATGGAAACGACGTCGTCGAACTCGCCCGGAAAACCTATCTGGAGGAATTCGCGCAGTTTGTCGTGAAGGCCTCCCGGCAGGTCGGCGGGGGCCATGCCGAAGTGACGATTGAGCGGTCCGAGGATCCCACCCTGTTCCGTGGCCTCTACCGTGTCGATTTCATTGGTCAGGATCAGGGCAAGTCGCTGGCGACAGAGCTGAACCCCGACCGGCGCGTGCGGCTGGACACGCCGATCAATGGCGCCGCGGGGATGATGCAGGTCCGCATGGAGCAGATCGTGTGGGACGATGTCGGCATCGTGCACGATGCGCCCGGCGATCTTGCAGGCGCTCTGGCGCCCTGGTTCGATCACTGGTTCGATCCCGACGACAAGCGATCGCCCGGAGCAGGCGGCGGCGTGGATGTGATCCACGCCCTGTCGATGGAGCCCGGCCTGCTGCATGTCGATTTCGGAACGGCATCGCCGGATGCGTTCTGGGCGCTGATGACGCTGCTGCGGGATGCAGGGGCGCAAGGCGTGACAATCCGGGAGACGCGGCGGCCGGTCTAGGCTGGTCAGCGCCAGGGTTTGGCGGGAGGCATCAGTCCGATGCGATCCCAGAGGAAGCCGTTTCCTGTGTAATCGGACTCAGCCTGGCCGCTGCGGATCAATTCCCAATCGCCGGGGACGCCATAGTCCAGCACGTACATGAGACGCATGGCGGCGCCGATGGCGGTGTTGTCGGTCGCGCGCCAGAGCGATGATGTGAGCCAGTCCTCAAGCGGGCTGTCGAAGGCCGCGCCCAGAATGCGGGCCTGATAGTCTTGCCACGTCTCGCCGGGCAAGGCCTTCAGGCCGGCGCGGGGGCCGTGGCCCAGCAGGCTGCATGTCAGCGGGCCGGAATGGCTGGCGACCTGATCGGGCTGCAGATCATCGCCGGTGGAGAGGTCGAGGGCTGTGCAAGCCATGTCGAACCCGGCGTGGTCCCGCGTCCTGTCTTCCACGGTCAGCACGAGATGCCGCGCGAGCGTGACAAAGTTCTCCTGCTGCTCGCGTGTCAGCTCAGGATGGATGTGCCGGTAAAGCGTCATGGTGGCGAGGCTGGCGCTGGCGCGCGGACTATTCCGTCGAGAGGATGACGGAGCGCACTGTGGGATAGATCTGGTTGTCCCACTTGCGGCCCGAGAACACGCCGTAATGGCCGACACCCGGCTGCAGGTGGTGTGAACGCAGGTGCGGCCGCAGTTTCGGCGTCAGCTCATGGGCGGCGGCAGTCTGGCCGACAGCGCAGATATCGTCGCGTTCACCTTCGACGGTGAGAAGGGCGGTGCGCGTGATCTTCGAGCAGTCCACCGGCTTGCCGTGATGCTTCAGCCGGCCCAGCGGCAGGCGCATCTCCTGGAACACCCAGGCGACCGTCTCGAGATAGAAGTCCTCCGAGAGATCGAGCACGGCGAAGTACTCATCGTAGAACGTCTTGATCTTCTCGGCTTCGTCGGCCTCGCCTTCGACGAGGTGCCGGAAAAGGTTCTTGTGGGCGTCGAGATGGCGCTCGGGGTTCATCGACACGAATGCCGCGAGCTGCATGAAGCCCGGATAGACGCGGCGCCCCCAGCCCGGAAGCGGGAAGGGCACCGTTGAAATCAGGTTGTTGCGGAACCACTCGATCGGGTTGTCGGTGGCGAGCTTGTTCACCTGGGTCGGATTGATGCGGCAGTCGATCGGCCCGGCCATCAGGGTGAGCGAGCGCGGCTCGCACGGATGTTTCTGTTCAGCCATTACGGCGGTGGCGACCATGGCCTGCACGCAGGGCTGGCACACGGCGACGACATGCGCGCCGGGGCCGAGGTGTTCGAGGAACTTGATCAGGTAGTCGACATATTCCTCGAAGCCGAAGCGGCCCATGGCGAGGGGCACGTTGCGGGCGTTCTTCCAGTCCGTGATGTAGATGTCATGATCCTGCAGCATCGTCTTCACGGTGTTGCGCAACAGCGTGGCGAAGTGGCCGGAGAGGGGAGCGACGATCATCACCTTCGGCTGGGCGACGTCGATGTCCTTCTTGAAATGCAGCAGGCGGCCGAAGGGCAGGTCGAAGGCGGTCTCTTCGTGGATGAAGGCTTCCTTGCCTTCCACCATCACCGACTCGATGCCGAAGGGCAGCGACTCGTGCGTCAGCTTGGCGCGTGTCGCCATTTCGAGCGTGGCCATAAGTTGGCGGCCGAACGGGGAGTCTGCCGCTCCGTTCAGGGCGGGCCGCATTTGCAAAGCAGCCAGCGCGGCGGCGCGAAATGGCGCCGAAGCCTGCATCTGGGCCTCGTAAATGTGGTACAACATACCTTGGTGCGCTCTATTCTTAGGCAGATGTGCGACCTGTCTGACTTCCTTAACGAAGCCTAGTTTCGCATCGACTGCACTGCGACATACCATTGCATAACGAGATTAAGGGCAAGGAAAGTGCCGTCATGGCGGGCGCAAAACTAACCATTTCGAGCAGAAATTACTCCTCCTGGTCGCTCCGGGCCTGGCTTTCCTGCCAATTGGCCGGACTCGACGTCGAGGTTGAAAGCGTGCCGACGGACGATGCGGCGGCCAAGGCGGAGCTGCTTTTGCTCAGTCCGACGGTGCTGACGCCCCGTCTGGAGCACAAGGGCGCGAGCGTGTGGGACACATTCGCCATCGCCGAATACCTCGACGAGGAGTTCCCCAAGCGCGGCCTTCTGCCGCTGGAGCGGATGGCGCGGGCGCATGCCCGGTCGATCATCGGCGAGATGCATGGCGGCTTCTACAACATGCGCTCGGCCCTGCCGATGAACGTGCGGGCCCGTTATCCCGGCTTCCGTGTGTTCACGGGGGCCAAGGGCGATGTCCGCCGTGTGCTGACGATCTGGGGCGAATGCCTCGACCAGTATGGCGGTCCGTTCCTGTTCGGCGACAAGCCGACGCTGGCTGATGCGATGTACGCGCCGGTCTGCTCGCGCTTCGTTACCTATGACGTGGCGCTGGATGGCAGGGCCGCACAGTACCGCGATCACATCATGGCCTGGGCGCCGATGCAGCAATGGATCGAGGAAGCCAAGGCCGAACCGCTCGAGATCGAGGAACTCGACATCGAGTTCTGAGACGGGCGCTAGAGCCCGGCGCGTGCGAGGTTGGGCATCAGGCCGACGAGCTTGTCGCCGAGATGCTGGCGCGCGATCGGCTTGGGCGTCCAGTCCGTCATGCCCCATGACATCAGGCGGCCGACGATATCGCGGTCCTCGCCGCCGATCAGGCCGAGGATCGGGATGTCACACCACGGCGTCTGGCTGCGGCGCACCCAGCGCACGACATCGGGACCGGTCATGATCGGCAGGTTCATGCCGAGCAGGATCATGTCGAACGAGCGCAGCGACAGCAGGTCTACAGCGGACTGTCCGTCCTCCACCTCGATGGCCGAGATGCCGGGATTGGCCAGCAGCACGCGCAGGACGCGGCGATGATAGGGGTCGGATTCAGCAACGAGTATGCGTGCGCAATCGTGCGCGCCCTGTTGCATGGGCGTGCGGGATTGCTGGACGACGCGGCGCAGCTCGCTCATCGGTCCGAACGTGTCGAAGGGTTGCTGGGCCGCCTCGATCGTGCCGGGTGCGTCCTCGTCCTTGAACAGCCAGTCGTTTAGTCGAGCCTTTTGCGAGCGCATGAGTTCCCACCACGTCCCCGACACTCCCCGATGTGCGCGACTCTCGTCCCGTCACCCTAAGGGCGTGTAAGGGCGCACAGGCAAATTGAGCGGGTGTCGCTAACCATCAGATGCGTTTGCCCTCCCCAAAAGCAGAAGGCCCCGGCGTTTGCGCGCCGGGGCCTTTGCGATCCGTGCAGCAAGGTCAGGGATGCGTGGATTTCCACGCGGCCGCCTGTTTACCAACGACGGCGACAAGATCGCCCATTGCGATGTTGGCGTCGTTGAGGTGCAGCCCCCATGCAGGGTCCGGCTTGCCTTGTGCGACAACGTCCGTGCCCGGATCGTCGATACGCGCGTCCTGCGGATCGGCGTTGAAGGTGACTTTCAGGTAGTGGTGATTGCCCTCGCGCACGCACTCCGTCGTGGTGAGGCCCGGCGTCTTCACGAAGGGCGTGGTGATCTGCTTGCCTGTCGCCCATGTCTTGTCGGCCGTCGACCAGTAGGCATTCGCTTCCGCCTTGCCGCCGCCGATCGCCGCCGGATTGGTGCACACGGCTTCGAGGTTTTCGCGGCCCGCGCCGAACATCGCGTTGGGGGCAGGCGGGATGTTGGAGCGGAATGAGGAGAAGGAGATGGCGCAGCCGGTCTGCGAGGCGGTCTTGCACACCGGAATGCTCTTGAACGTGCCGCCGACATCCTGGCCCTTCGGCACATGCAGGGCGAAGCCCATCACGATGGCGGAGACGAGCTTTGCCTGATCCGGCTTGCCGTCCACCTTGTCGGCGATCAGGCGCATGATCTGGCCTGAGCCCTGGGAATGGCCGAGGATGACGACGCCGCGTCCCTTGTTCTCGTTGGCGAGATACCAGGCCCACGCGTCATCGACGTCGTTGTTGGCGTCGACGGGCGTGCCGCGCACGGGTACTTCGCCGCCGCCGGACATGCGGGCGCGCAGGGCGCCGAGCGAGAACTGGCGGTACATGGGCGCGAAGATGCGGCACTGGCTGCCGAGGCGCGCCAGCTGCGATTTCACCACGTTGAATTCTTCCGGTCCGGGCACGAGGTCGGACTGGGTGAACGGATCA
>JAVBYB010000144.1 GCA_030824255.1 bacterium | reverse complement strand
TGCTGTGTCCGGCCTTTGCCGCCTTGACGGCAGCTGCAACCTTGTTTTCGCCAGCGGTCAGCGAGGGATAGCCGCGCTGAGCATGCGCCGTCGACGCGCCGAGCGCCGCAATCAGGGCGAGAGCCGCAACTTTGATGCGAAGGTGGGACATGAACGTCACTCCAGTTGCAGCTATCGGTGAACCGATCTCACGGCACTTGTATTTCGAGCCTAATAAACGCGTCCCAGGAACCAGCGCACGGCCTTGGCCTTCTTGGCCTGCACTTCGCACGCTTCAGCGGGAATCTCGTAGTTGCCCTTCTTCGTCTGCATCACGCCGACACTGTTGCCGGAACCGGTCTGCGTGATCTCGCCCGACTGATTACGGCCGATCTGCACGAGGCAGGCCGTGTTGTTGTTACCGGTCTGCGTGATCGCGCCGTCATTGTTCTTGCCGACCTGATAGATACCCGCTGTGTTGCTCGCGCCGTTCTGGCCGATCTGGGCGTTGTTGTTGACGCCCTCCTGACCAATGCCTGCCGCGTTACGCGGCCCATTCTGACCAACAGCCGCGCCATTGCCATGACCTTGCTGTTCGACCTTCACGGCTGCCGCCGTCGGTCGCTGCTTCCCGAACAGGGACGGGCCCTGTGCGTGCGCTGCCGATGCGCCAAGCGCCGTGACAAGCGCAAGACCGGTAAGTTTCAGACGAAGGTTGGACATGACAGCAACTCCAGGCACAAAACGAATTACGAACTGATCTCGCGGCAGATTTCGCGGCCGCCCGCACGCACTTTCAGGACCGCCTTGAACTTCGCCCCGCGTTCCATCGAGAACTCGGAGGCGCTCAGCGCCACACTTTCACCACGCGAGGCATCGAACGGGCCGCCCTGGCTGATGTCGGACGAACCGCCCGAACCGGATTTCGTGATGACCAGCGAGTACTCGCCACTCAGCGCACGATCCGAACGTACAACCGGCGTCACGCGAATGCCGTACGACGTGCGGTCAATGTCGATATCGCAGGTGAGCCGCGCCACGACTTGCTTGACGACCGGCTTGTTCACCGGAGGCGGCGGAGCCGGCTGGGGCGCATAATTTTCCGGAACGATAATCGGCGGCGCTCCATCCAGCAGCGGACCATCGACCGGCGACTGCGCATCGAGCGACGCCATCAGATCCGGGCCTTGCTGTGTCACCACAGCGGTGTTGCTCGACTCCTGGGACATTGCCGACGAACAGCCGGCAAGAACCAGCGCTGCCGAGAGCATCATGAGGTGGGTGGATTTCAGGTTGGACATTGTTGCCTCCTGAGGCTTGCCCGGCGGGATGTCGCTGCCCGCCGGGCGTCGCTCCTGGGTTAGTTGTAGCCGCTCTGGACCACGACCGAGATGTTGCCGTTGCCGCGCTGGCGGATCTCAGCATCCTGGCCGTTGCCGGTCTGGATGATGGCCGACGCGTTGTTCGAGCCCATCTGCTCCGTCACCGCGCGGTGACCCGTGCCCATCTGCGCTGTACCAGCGACGTTGTTGTAGCCGCGCTGATACGTATCCGCCTGGAGACGCAGGCCGTCCTGCGCCGTCACGGCGAGGTTGGCTTCACCGCGCTGCTCCGTCTGGGACTGGTTGCGCGTGCCGTACTGGTCCATGCGCATGAAGTTGTTGTAGCCGGTCTGCACGCCTTGCGAGTAATGACCCCGGCCATTCTGAACGGTGACTGAACCGTTGCGGTCGCCGTTCTGCGCGATGGCGACGCCGTGACCACGGCCGCCTTGTTCGATCTGCACGCGGTTGCGGCCTTGCGCTTCGGCAACGCCGGCGCCCGCCATGATGGCCATCGCGAGAGCAGCTGAAAGGATACGTTTCATAACCAGAACTCCGTTTGCTTTCGCGCACTCGTTCAGCGCGACACGAGCAACATCGCTCGCGGCGCATGAGCGCTACTTGAACGGGGCGTGTAATTTTCAGTTCATATTGGAGAGCTGCGGAGACGGCCCGTATCTGAACAGATGTTCAGAGCGTCGTGGCGACGCCGACAAGCCAGTCGATGTCGATCTCGTCGTGATAGAGGCCCAACCCTATGCGCAGCACATCGCCCCGCAGGTCCGTCACGATGTTCGCCGCCGCCAGCGCTTCCTGCCACGCTGCCGCGCGCGGCGACTCCAGTGCAAGAAAGCGCGCGCGTGGTTGCAGAATGCCCGGATTGAGCAGGCGCGCAGAGCCCAGCGCCGTCTCATCCAGCTCCGCCGCGAGCGATCCCAGCAACGGATCGATGTGCGCATTCATCTGCGCGACGCTGAGACCTTCGCGCTTCAGCATCGCCTGCACCGCATTGAAGCGGTAAAGTCCTGAAGGATCGAATGTCGCGCCCGCAAAGCGCCGCCCATCCTTCGCATAGCCCACCTGCCCCGGCTTCAATGCAAGATCATCGAATGCTGCAAACCATCCCGTGTTGACGGGCCGCTCGCCATAGCCGGGCGGCGCATGCAGAAAGCAGACGCCCTCGCCCGCCATCGCATACTTGTATCCGCCCGCGAGATAGAAGACGCGGTCCGCCACGCGCGAGAGATCAACATCGATCGCCATGAAGGCGTGATAGCCATCCACCACAATCCATGGCCCATCAGGCCGCGCCAGCGCGGCCAGCTCTGCGATGCCATCGAAAACGCGGCCGGAGCCAAACATCACCTGGCTGACAAAAATCAGATCAAACGCGCCGCTCCTCGCGCGCGCGAGAAAGCGCTGCGAAAAATCCAGCGCATCTATCGCCACCGTCTCAAGCTCAATTGCATCCGCTTCGGCCCAGCGCGCTGACTGCCGCCTGAACGAGTGAAACTCCCCATCGCTCGCCAGTACACGTGGGCGCGTCTTTCCCGTTGCAGACAGAACCCGCACCAGCAGCTCATGCGTGTTCGGCGCAAAGACGATGCTGTCCGCCGATGGCAATTTCAGCTCCGCCGCAATGTGTGCCTGCGCCTCGGGCCACACCTCCCCCATCACCTTGTCCCACTTGTGATCCGCCAGCAGCGCGGCGTCTTCCCACGCCGCCCGCTGCCCCTCGAAGCTCGCATCCGGCCACAGGTGATGACTGTGCGCCGCCATGTGCAGCCGCCCCGGCGCCGCGCCCAAGGCTCGCGAGAAGAGATGCTTGAAGCTCACGTGGCGCTCCTACAGCCGGTTTCTCAGCGACCACAACTCCGGAAAACTACGCTTGGCGATCGTGCTTTCCAGATAGCTTACGCCCGCAGATCCACCAGTTCCCGGTTTCCCGCCGATAATGCGGGCTACGGTCACAGCATGCCGATGCCGCCACGTCGTCATCGCATCATCCACGTCCAGCAGCTTCTCTGCCAGCTGATAGAGGTCCCACCAGCGATGCGTGTCGCGATAGACGTCAGCCCACGCCGCCTCGACTTCAACATCGGGAACATAGAGTTGCGTCCAGTCCCGCTCCAGCACATGCGCTGGCAACTTGAAACCGCGCACTGCCAGCGCAGCGTTCGCATCATCCCAAAGGCTCGGCGCCTCAAGCGCGGCTTTCAAAGCCGCCTGCGCCGCGGGACGGTCATTCTGGATCGCGACATGCTTGCCGTCCTTCAGCCCCAGCATGAATTCCACTGTGCGGAACTGGTCGGACTGAAAGCCCGAGCTTGGCCCCAGCACGGCGCGAAAACTTGTATAGTCGGATGGCGTCATCGTCGCGAGCACATCCCAGGACAAAGTCATGACAGCCTGAATGCGCGAGACTCTCGCGAGCGACTTGTAGGCCTCGATCAGCGCGCCCTGCCGCACCAGGCCTTTCGCCAGCTTCAGCTCAGAAATCACCTGCTTGAGCCATAACTCTTTTGTCTGGTGGACAATGATGAAAAGCGCCTCGTCATGCGTGTCGGATAGTGGCTTCAGCGCCGAGAGAACCTGATCGAGCTGCAGGTAGCGCGCGTAGGTCATATCCGAGGACATGAGGACACTCCTTCATCGTCCGCGTGAGACAACGCGGGCCACATGCCGACAAACCAGCCCTTCGTCGCTTAGGCAAGGCACGACATATTCTTGCGCCACGGCGCGCACCATCCCACTGTAGACCTCATGACAAGCGATGGCGTCCAGCATCTTCAGGCATACCTCCCGTCCCTGCTGCGTTCGCTGGATGGGCTCGCCTACATTGCCCGCCATCTCGATCCGGTTGGCTACAGTCATCAACTTGCCCGTGTCGGCGAACCTCACCTCGACCTGCAGGCCGCGCGGAACCTGCCAGACTGGGATGCACCCTATTCGGCCATGCGTCCCCTGCTCGATGAAACTGCGGATCTGGTGCTCACCGCCTACAGCGAGCTTTATCAGGCGGCCGCCCCGCCTGAAGATCTCACGCGCGCTTTCGTCGCCCTGCGCTATCTGCCGCGCGCGCTGGAAACGCTTTATCCGCTCGCGGGCATCGTCCCGCCGGTCAGCCGCTACTATCTCGACCCGCCTCAGCGCGACGATGCAGGGCTGCAGCAACGCCTCTTCCGACAGCCGCCCCCGCCCAACACCGGCGTCATTCGCATCGGCGAAGATCCGAAGTCCCGCCAGTCCGTATGGATGTACGTTCCCGGAACCTACGATCCCGCGACGCCGGCGCCCCTTGTTTACGCGCTGCACGGCGGCTCAGGTAATGGACGTTCCTTCCTCTGGAGCTGGGTTCGCGCCGCTCGCTCGCGCGGCGCCATCATTGTCGCGCCATCCTCGCAGGGCGAGACATGGGCCATCCAGGGCGACGATCCGGATTCCGCTCACCTCGATCGTCTCCACGCGTTCGTGCGCGAAACGTGGTCGATCGACCCGACGCGCATCCTGATGACCGGCCTCAGCGACGGCGGGACTTTCACCTACACATCGGGCCTCGTCGCCGACGCCCCTTTCACCCATCTCGCACCGGTGGCGGCGGCATTTCATCCTGTGCTGGCCGCGATGGCCGACGACGAGCGCGTCAAGAACCTCGCCATCCACATCATCCATGGCGCGCGTGACTGGATGTTCCCGATCGCCATGGCCGAGGAAGGCCGCGATCATCTCGCCCGCATGGGTGCAAATGTGACATACAGTCGGCTCGAGGATCTCGCTCATTCCTATGGCCCCGATCTCAGCACCATGATCCTCGACTGGCTGTTGGCGTGAGAGCGATTTGCGACATATGACCCGGAAAGCTTGAGGACGAGGCGCACATGGCCATCCACCCGAAAATCGCCGAGGTCACGAACCGCATCAAGGAACGCAGTCGCGACAGCCGCCGCGATTATCTCGAACGTATGCAGGCCGCAAAGGACGCTGGTCCGGGCCGCCAGCATCTCTCCTGCGGAAACCTTGCCCACGCCTTTGCCGCCGTGCCGCTAGGCGACAAACTTTCCTTGCGCGGCCGCGCCCCGAACATCGGCATCGTCACCAGCTACAACGACATGTTGAGCGCGCATCAGCCGTTCCAGCACTATCCGGATATCATCAAGGACGCTGCCCGCCACGTTGGCGCGACGGCGCAGGTCGCTGGCGGTACGCCTGCCATGTGCGATGGCGTCACGCAGGGGCGACCCGGCATGGAGCTGTCCCTCTTCTCCCGCGACGTGATCGCCCTGTCCGCCGCCGTCGCGCTCACGCATGACGCGTTCGACGCCGCACTGATGCTCGGCACGTGCGACAAGATCGTGCCCGGCCTCGTCATCGGCGGTCTCAGCTTCGGCCACCTGCCGATCATCTTCTCGCCCGCCGGCCCTATGCCCTCCGGCATTTCCAACAAGGAGAAGGCCAGGGTCCGCGAACAGTTCGCCCTCGGCCAAGTGACGCGCGAGCAACTGCTCGAAGCTGAAGCGGCCTCCTACCACAGCGCCGGCACCTGCACCTTCTACGGCACTGCAAACTCCAACCAGATGATGATGGAGTTGATGGGGCTCCACCTGCCCGGCACGGCCTTCGTCAATCCGGATACGCCGCTGCGTGAAGCTCTCATCCGCGCTGCCGCTGCGCGCTGTGTCGAGCTGGCAAAATCCGGCGAAGGCACGATGGCGCGGGTGGTCGACGCAAAGTCCATCGTCAACGCGCTAGTTGGCCTCATGGCGACAGGCGGCTCCACCAACCACGCGCTCCACATTCCGGCCATGGCGCAGGCCGCTGGCCTCGTTGTCGACTGGAACGACTTCTCGGACATCTCGTCGGTCGTCCCGCTTCTGGCCCGCGTCTATCCAAACGGCACGGCCGACGTGAACCAGTTCCACGCCGCGGGCGGCATGGCCTTCATCACGCGCGAGTTGCTCTCCGTTGGCCTGCTCCACGCCGACACCCACACCGTCGCCGGTCATGGCCTCGCGAACTACACGATGGAGCCGTGGCTCAACGACGGCCAGATCGCGTGGCGTCCCGGGACAGAGACAACGCTGGATGAAACCATCCTCCGCTCGGTCCACGCCCCGTTCGAAATGGAGGGCGGCATCCGCCTGCTGACCGGCAATCTCGGCCGCGGCGTCATCAAGGTCTCGTCCGTTCCGAAAGACCGCCGCCTGATCGACGCCCCCGCCGCCGTCTTCGAAAGCCAGGCTGACTTCACAGCCGCCTTCAAGGCCGGCCACCTCAACCGCGACGTCATCGCCGTTGTCCGTTTCCAGGGCCCGCGCGCCAACGGCATGCCCGAACTCCACTCCCTCACCCCGTCCCTCACCGCCCTCCAGAACAAGGGCTACCGCGTCGCCCTCGTCACGGATGGCCGCATGTCCGGCGCCTCCGGCGCAGTGCCCGCCGCCATCCACATGACGCCGGGCGCCGACCAGGACTCGATCCTCGCTCGTATCCAGGATGGCGACCGCATCGTCCTCGACGCAGAGCACGGCAAGCTCAACGTGATGGTCGACCCCTCCGAACTCGCCGCCCGCCCACGCGCGGTCATGCCCCCTGCAGGCTTTGGCTACGGCCGCGAACTCTTCGCCCCCCTCCGCCACCTCGCCGGCGATGCAGAAGCCGGCGGCGGCATCTTCCATCTTCTATCTGGAGCCACGGCATGACCGTCGACGAACTCATGGCCGTGCAACCGGTTATCCCTGTGATCACCATTGATCGCATCGAGGATGCAGTTCCTCTTG
>JAVBYB010000455.1 GCA_030824255.1 bacterium | reverse complement strand
CCTCGGCGGCGTGGTGACGTATGCGGTGGAGCTACGTGCGAACGGGGCGTTTGCTAATCCCAAGCTGCTTGCCTCGGCGCCGCATCCGGACTTCGTTCAGGCTGTGCAGGACGTTATGGGCACATGGACGTGGCGCGAGGAAGGGCCGCAGGCGCCCACATGCAGGATGCCTGAGGTGCATATCCTGACTTTCGAGTTCTCCATCGGCCGCTGAGCGCGGTTGCCGGGTTGGGCCATTTGAACTAGGGCCTCAGTCTTGTCTGGAGGGCCTGGTGACCGAAAACCTTGCGGGAAAAGTTCCTGTCGGCGCGGTTTGGCGCGGGGCCTGGGCGTTCCTTGGCCAGAATTGGCGCGCCTTCGTGCCGGCGGCTTTGGCAACTGCGGCGATCGCGCAGATCGGGCGGGCGGCGACGCTGATGATGGGCGGCGGGGCGCCTGCGCTGGATATTCTGGTTGCGGTGCCGATGATTTTGGCGGGGTTGATGTTCTCCGGCGCTGTGCTGCGTAAGGCCGTGCGGGATGAGTTCGTGCCGCCGGTCGGCGTAACGCTGGGCGGAGACGAGGCGCGGCTGCTGGGTGTTGGCGTTTCCGTTACGCTGCTCGCGATACCGCTCTTCCTGCTTCTGATGATCTTCCTGTCGGCTACGGTGTTCCGGTCGGTGGCGGCGTCGCCCGAAGCCATGGAAGCGCTTGCTGCAGATCCGGAGGCGATGATGCAGGCGCTGATCGATGCGTTGGGCGTTGGCGGCCTGACGATGTTGATGGTGGTGCTGGTGGCCGTCTTCTGCCTGTCGACGGGTCTTGTTGCGCTGGCGGATGCGGCGACGATTGGCGAGAAGCGCATCATGGTGTTCCAGGCGTGGAGCTGGATCCGTGGGAATGTCCTGCGCGTGTTGACAGTGTTCCTGCTGACGGTTGCGCCGGTGATCATCATCAACACAGTGGTGGCGGAGGCCCTAACCACCGTTTTCGTTATGGTCTCCGGTGGGGCTGTGAGCGTGCTGCCTTACCTGCTGGTACTGACGCTCATCACCTTCCTGAATTCGCTGTTGAGCATTCCAGTGTCGGCAATGGGAGCCATTCTGTACAAGGGCCTGCGTCCAACGGACCTTGCCGCCAGCTAGCACTTATTCGGCGGCCTGCTGTGTCGGCTTCTTGCCCTTTGCGGCAGCTTTCGACGCAGGTTTGACCTTTGCGCGCTTGGACTGGCGGTCGCGGCGTTCCTGCTGGCGCCTGAATGTCTCAATGAGGAAGCGGCCTGTGTGGCTGCGCTTGTTCTTCGCGACATCTTCAGGCGTGCCCACGGCTACCAGCTCTCCACCGCCATCGCCGCCATCAGGGCCCATGTCGATGATCCAGTCGGCAACCTTGATGACGTCGAGATTGTGCTCGATGACGACCACGGTGTTGCCGGCGTCGACCAGTTCCTGGAGAACTTCCATGAGGGTACGTACGTCATCGAAATGGAGGCCGGTGGTCGGTTCATCGAGAATGTACATGGTGCGGCCCGTGGCGCGCTTGGACAGCTCCTTGGCGAGCTTCACACGCTGCGCCTCGCCGCCTGAAAGTGTGGTCGCCTGCTGGCCGACCTTCACATAGCCGAGTCCGACGCGGCAGAGCGTTTCCATCTTGCCGCGAATGCCCGGTACGGCGCCGAAGAACACGCGCGCTTCTTCAACTGTCATGTCCAGCACGTCCGCGATGGACTTGCCCTTGTAAAGAACTTCGAGCGTTTCGCGGTTGTAGCGTTTGCCCTTGCAGACATCGCAGGTGACGTACACGTCCGGCAGGAAGTGCATCTCGATCTTCACGACACCGTCGCCCTGGCACGCTTCGCACCGACCGCCCTTCACGTTGAAGGAGAAGCGGCCGGCCTGATACCCGCGCGCCTTCGCCTCCGGAAGGCCGGTGTACCAGTCACGGATGGGGCCGAATGCTCCCGTGTAGGTCGCCGGGTTCGAACGCGGTGTGCGGCCGATGGGCGATTGATCAATGTCGATGATCTTGTCGAGGTGCTCGATGCCCTCGATTTTCTGGTGCGGCGCCGGGCCGTCGCTGGCGCCGTTGAGACGGCGGGCGAGGGCCTTGTACAGCGTCTCGATAATGAGCGTGGACTTGCCGCCGCCCGAAACGCCGGTGACACAGGTGAAGACGCCGAGCGGAATTTCGGCGGTGACATTCTTGAGGTTGTTGCCGGTCGCACCAATAACGCGAACCATCTTCTTCTTGTCGGACCAGCGGCGCTTTTCAGGGATGGCGATCTCTTCCTCGCCCGACAGGTATTTGCCGGTGATCGAGTTGGGATTGTTCATCAGGTCTTCGGATGAGCCAAAGCCGATGACTTCGCCGCCATGTATGCCGGCGCGCGGACCCATGTCGATCACGTGGTCGGCCGACAGGATCGCATCTTCATCGTGCTCCACCACGATCACGGAGTTGCCGAGATCTCGCAGACGGCGCAGCGTTTCCAGCAGGCGCTCGTTGTCGCGCTGGTGCAGGCCGATCGATGGTTCGTCCAGCACGTAGAGGACGCCGGACAGGCCTGAGCCGATCTGCGACGCCAGCCGGATCCGCTGGCTTTCTCCGCCGGACAGCGTGCCCGAGCCGCGTGACAGCGTGAGATATTCGAGGCCGACATCGTTCAGGAATTGCAGGCGGTCCCGGATCTCCTTGAGGATACGGACAGCGATTTCGTTCTGCTTCTTCGTCAGCTTCTTGGGCAGCGCCTCGAACCAGTCGCGCGCGGCCTTGATCGAAAGCGAAGCGGAATCCGAGATCGTGTAGTTGTTCAGCTTGACGCTGAGCGCTTCGGGACGGAGGCGTTCGCCCATGCAGGTGGGGCATGGGGCGGCGGACTGGTAGCGGCCGATCTCTTCCCTCATCCAGGCGCTATCGGTTTCACGGAAGCGGCGCTCGAGATTACCGACGACGCCTTCGAATGGCTTGGTGACTTCATAACGGCGCATACCATCGTCAAAGACGAAATCGACTTCTTCCTCGCCCGTGCCGAAGAGGATGACGTTCTGCGCCACTTCCGGAAGTTTTGACCACGGCACTGTCACCGAGAACTTGTACTTCTTGGCCAGAGCTTTAAGCGTCTGATCCTGCAGCGGCGATGCTGACTTGCCCCAAGGCGCGATAGCGCCGTCATTGAGGCTCTTGTCGGTCTCCGGCACGACGAGGGCGGGGTCTATCTTCAGCTGTTCGCCGAGGCCGTCGCAGGCCGGACATGCGCCGAATGGGTTGTTGAACGAAAAAAGGCGCGGCTCAATTTCCGGGATGGTGAAACCGGAAACGGGGCAGGCGAACTTGGCCGAGAAGGTAACGCGGCGCTGGTCCTTTGTTTCGGGATCCTTGTCGGCGAACTCGGCGACGGCGATGCCGTCGGCAAGGCCGAGCGCTGCCTCGAAGCTTTCGGCCAGGCGCTGTTCAAGGCCCGCACGAATGACAATGCGATCAACCACGACATCAATGTCGT
This sequence comes from bacterium, assembly GCA_030824255.1. Taxonomy (GTDB): domain Bacteria; phylum Pseudomonadota; class Alphaproteobacteria; order Caulobacterales; family Hyphomonadaceae; genus UBA7672. Next base: position 3,605 of record JAVBYB010000455.1, on the reverse strand, counting down.
GCTTCAGCTTCTTGTCGAGCTTGGGCGGATCTTCCAGTTCGTGGTATTCGCCATCGACTTTCACGCGGGCAAAGCCGCGCTTCAGCAGTTCAGCGAATTCCTTGCGGTACTCGCCCTTGCGGCCACGGATCATGGGCGCGAGCAGGTGGAATTTGGCGCCATCACCAAAAGCCATGGCCTTGTCGACCATCTGGGAGACAGTCTGCGCCTCGATCGGCAGGCCAGTGACCGGGGAATAGGGGATGCCGACGCGCGCCCACAGCAGGCGCATGTAATCGTAGACCTCGGTGACCGTGCCCACCGTCGAACGCGGGTTACGGGAAGTGGTTTTCTGTTCGATGGAGATAGCGGGTGAAAGACCTTCAATCCGCTCCACATCCGGCTTCTGCATGAGTTCCAGGAACTGGCGCGCATAGGCGGAGAGGGACTCGACATATCGACGCTGGCCCTCGGCATAGATCGTGTCGAACGCGAGCGAGGACTTGCCCGAACCCGACAGGCCAGTGATCACAACGAGCTGGTTACGCGGAATATCGACATCCACGTTCTTCAGGTTGTGCTCGCGTGCGCCGCGCACACGAATGGCGTTGGGTTCAGAGGACATGGACTAACCCGGGGAGCTTTGTTCGATCTGTCTTGCCGGTGGACGTGCGCTGAGTCGACTGGCAGGCCAAGAACATAAACGGAACGCGATCCGTTGTCGCCCCCGTCCGCCGTAGTTTGGGCTACACACTCACCAGAGGCGGGAATATGGGCGGCAAGCGAGACGGCGCAACCGGGTCATTGTGTCATTGCTGACGGGGAAGTGGCAGCAGCAGAGAGCGGTGCGTTCCGACCCGAATGGCTATAACCAACAAAGCTGCAGCGCCGCCTGCTGCCAGTAGGGCGATCATGGGGCGGTCGGCGTGCTCGGCGACGCTTACGCCGATAAGGCCCCAGGCGATTGGGAGCGGATAGACCCAGTTTCTGGAGACCGTGCTCACCCAGCCGCCAACCGCAACCACCAGCATGATCCCTCCTGCGGCCCAGGCGGGGGCGGTTTCCGGAGCTATCACAGCAAAGCTGGTCAGGACGGTCAGGGAGTTGAGGGCGGAAGCGATGGTGAGCCAGCCAGCCAGCATCGAAAGCGGGGCGGCAATCAGCCAGAAATCGCGCGTCGTCTGAACGGGGTACCGACGGATGAGCGGTATGCAAAGCACCAGCGCCGACGCAACGATAATCCCGACCGTGGCCCATTTGATGTCGTAGGCGGCTGCGATCAGCCAGAACCCGCATCCAAGCATGGCGACGACCGAAGGCCACCCAAGCAGACGCAGGCCCGGTTTTTCGCCCGTGGACGGCAGTGCCTGGTAGACGGCATATGCGAGCAGCCCGCCGTAGATTACGCCCCAGATGGAGAATGCGTATCCGGCTGCCTCGAGCGTGGTGTCGCCATCGCGGACGAGATTGCTTTGCCCGACGGCCAGAGTGCCTGTGGCGGCCTGCACGACGGGCACGCCAACTGCGAACGATGCGGCGGCCAGGATAGCGAGTGTACGGAAGGCGGACTTGTTCTGCATGGATCTTGACCTGTTAGGCGCCATGGGCGCCATTCGAGACATAACGGATCGCTGGCCTGACTGTTCCAAAGGCGTCCGGGATGCAGGGGCTTTGCTGGCGCGCGATCGCGATTGAACAAAACCGAATCCCTGACTAGGTGACCGGCATGTCAGCAAAACGCCCCTTTCGTACTGGCCGCGCGAAAACCGGCCTCGGTCTGTTCGCCACCGAAGTGATCCCGAAGCATGTCCGCATCTTCGAATACACCGGCAACATCATCACCAATGCGGAAGCCGACGCAATTCCGGGCAAGCCGCGCTATCTCTACAACCTGAGCCGAACGCACACGCTGGACGGGTCGCCGCGCTCGAATGTGGGGCGGTATGCGAACCATTCCTGCAAACCGAACGCGGTAATCTACGTGTACGGCGGTCGGATCTACGTGAAGTCGCTGCGCGAAATCCGGCCGGGCGAGGAGATCACCTACGATTACGGCAAGGAATATTTCGACGCCTTCATCGGCAAGGAGAACTGCCTCTGCCCGAAATGCACGGCGCGGCGCGAGCGCGATGCGGCCAAGCCGAAGGCTCAAACGCGGGCCTGATGCCCACAAGATTGGGGGAGCCACGATGCACGTTGTAAAGTTCGGCGTGCTGTTGGTCGCCTGCCTCGGCGTGGCTTCCTGCCTGACAGCCCCAACCAGGTCGCTTGAAGCCCCTTGTTTCGACGGCTGGTCAACCGACCGGAGTGGCAAGTCAAAGGTCTGGACCCCGAGCGACGCTCAGGTTGCGGCTCTTGACGCCATCCGGCCGAACAAGGAGCCGGCGGCATGCTATCATCTGATGCCTTCTGGTCAGGTGACTGTTCTGACGATCGGGGCCGACGCGATCCATTCCTATACCGCGGCGCCAGCCGATAGCGGGTTCGAGCTGCTCAGCACCGGCACGCTTGTCTCAACTCACTGACGACGGCCGCGCCTGGAGCCGCTTGACTTGCGCTCCCACATGTAATGTACTCATTACATGTCAGGTGAAGACGATATGACCGCAGTCTTTCACGCCATGGCGCACGAGACGCGGCGCCGGATCATGGATGTGCTGAAGGCGCGTCCGGGGATTGGCGTGGGGGAGGTGGCGGGGGAGTTCGATGTCTCGCGCATTGCGGTGATGAACCATCTCGCCGTGCTGGAGCAGGCGGGGCTGGTGGTGTCGGAGAAGGAAGGGCGCGTACGGCGGCTCTACCTCAACGTTGCGCCGATCCAGATGATCAATGACCGCTGGCTGGATGACTTCTCGGGCCATTGGGCGAAGCGCCTGACGGGGATCAAATACGCCGCCGAGGCGGCTTTCGAGACAGCGAAGAAAAAGGGGCAGGGGCAATGAGCGGCGACAAGCAGGTCTACAAGGTTGTCATCAACGCGCCGATCGAGACGGTGTGGAACACGCTGGTGAAGACCGATGCGGTGTTGCCGTTCTTCTTCGGCTCGGTGTGCGAGACAAAGAATGGGCTGAAGCCGGGCCGCAAGATCCGAATGGTGACGCCGGACCGGAAGATTGCCGCTGTGGTCGGCGAAGTGCTCGAGTTCTCACCGCCTTATCGCTATTCGCACACGATGGCCTTCACACAGTACGAGGGCGAGCCAGCGTCGACCGTGACCTATGAACTGAAGGAAGTGCCGGGCGGCACCGAGTTCTCGCTCGTTACGACGAATGTTCCGGCCGGCACGAAGAGCCAGAAGTCCATGGCGCAGGGCGGGCCCTTCATTGTGCAGAACCTCAAGGCGCTGGCGGAAACGGGCAAGCCGGCATTCTCCGGCAGGATGGTGATGATGCTCAACCCGTTGATGGGCATGATGACGCCGAAGCGCTGCCGGATCGAGAACTGGCCCCTGGAGCAGACATAGAAAAACGCCGCCCACGTATTAGCGGGGCGGCGTTCTGATGGATGAGATGCTGGATTAGCAGCGATGATCTTTCTTCGCGATGTCACGGCCAACCATGACGCCGGCAAGGCCGCCAATCACGCCACCTTCGGACTTGGCCCCGCTGCCGGCCACCTGGCTGCCA
>JAVBYB010000560.1 GCA_030824255.1 bacterium | reverse complement strand
CAATAGCGGCGTCGGCCGGATCGACGTGATCGGCGACACGACAGCGCGGGGCGATACAAGCATGTCGTTCTCGGAAATCTTCGGTTTCGGCGAGACGTTGCCATCCGAGCGTGCGCGGTCCCTGGCCATACGTTCCGAGATCAAGTCAAACCCTGGCCTCCTTGCTTCTGCACAGGCCAACCTTGCCGGTGCAGCTTCCGGCGCACGCGTTTTGGCGCCCGGCGATGGACGTGGCGCGCTAGGTATCGAGGCGGCGGGAACGGAGCCGCGGGCATTTGCCAGCGCGGGCGCGCTGATGGGGCAGGTGACCTCGGTGATGGACTATGGCGCGCGACTGGCGGGTCATGCCGGCGTTCGGGCGGAGGCGCTGGAGTCGGCGCGGTCTGCTGCGGAGTCGGTGCGGCAGGAAGTTCGCGAGCGCCGGATGAGCGAAGAGGGCGTGAACCTCGACGAAGAGCTGGTGAAGATGACAACTTACCAGCAGGCCTACGCCGCTGCATCTCGCATGATCCAGGCGGCGAAGGATCTGTACGACGTCGTTCTGTCCATGGTCTGAGGAAACTGAACCATGACACGTATTTCTTCTGCAATGATCCCGATGGCCTCAGTGGCCGACATCTCCCGCGCGCAGCAGGAGCTGGTCGAGGCCAGCCGGCAGAGCTCGTCGCAGACGCGGTCGGATGATCTCAAGGGCTATGGCCGCGAGGCGCAGACGCTGGTGTCGGCGGAACGGATGTATTCGCGCCTGAAGGGTTTCGAGGGCACCGTCAGGGAGATGACGACGCGCCTGCAGATCCAGGATGTTGCGCTTGGCCGCGCGGCGGATGCGGTGGACAAGCTGAAGCAGGAGCTGTTCCAGAATCTCAGCCTCGACAGCGGTGAAGGGATTCAGGCGCAGCTGGAAGAAGCGTTCGCGGTGCTCAAGGATACGATGAACACCAATCTCGGCGGGCGTTACCTCTTTGGCGGCGTGATGAACGACCGCGCCCCGATCTCGGCGGACAGCATCACCGATCTCGCCGCCAATCCGCTGTCGGATACGATCGGGGACAGCTCGGACGCGCAGGTCATGCGCGTCGAGGAAGGGCGGACGGTTGCGGCGGGTGTTGTGGCCGACGACGTGGTGACGCAGGCGATGGCCTCGATCAAGCGGCTGGCCGAACTGCATCAGGGCGTCGATGGCCCGTTCGGCGGCGATCTTTCCCAAACGCAGCGCGCGGCGATCGAGAGCGAGCTGACCGCGCTCAGCGCCGGGTTCAACTCCATCCTCAGTTCACAGGCGGAAAATGGCCGGCTGACGCAGGATGTGGATGCTGCGTCTACCCGGCTCACCTCGCGCCTCAATGCTATGGACGAGGCGATCGGCGGGATCGTGAATGTCGATCTGGCGGAAGTGGCCGTGCGGCTGAACCAGGCGCAGTTCGCCTACCAGTCGTCGGCGAGCGTGTTCAACGTGCTGCGTGGACTGTCGCTGCTGAATTATATCGACTAGGCGCGCGGACGCGTTCTCGCAGGCAGCTGCGAGGTTGCTGTGTGATGCGGCCTGATGAGGTCAGGCCAGGGGCGTGCGCAGCTCATGCCGGCGAGAGCCGGGCACCGGGACATATTGCGCAGCATTTGCGGTGCTGGCGCTGCAAACCGGGACAAGCCGCCTGATCCGCGCTGGGGCGCGGCCTTCGCCGCGACGAGCCGGGTGAGGCTTGTGCGCGCGGCGTCTGGATTCCTGTTCGCATGCAAGCGTGCGTCCGGAATGACAGGCGGGGGTGGTCGTTTGCGTGAGCGTCTGTGTTCGACGCTGCGCGTCGACTGCCGGGCGGGAGCCCGGCGGTCCATTGGATTTCCTCCTGGGTTGGAAGAGTTTCACGAGGCTCAGGAACGCGCACAGCGCCGCTGCCAGCAAAGGCTGGATACGCGGCGAGAGTTTGCCGACTGCCCGAATGTGCGTTCGTGCTCGTGTCATGCCCGGCAACATAAGAGCGGCGACAGAGGGGTGGGACGGACAGTCGTGCCACTTTATTTTTGCAGTTTGGCCGTCCCACACCTAGCGCGCTGATTTTGTTCGAGGTCGCTTACAGGAAATGCAGAGCCATTTTTTGCGAGCGTTCGAGAGCGCCGTGCTGCCTTGACGGAAATTGTGCCGGAGGTGCTCCACCTTGGGGCTGTGATGCGGTAGGGCGGGGGTGATGATGCCCGACGTTTCATACCCGACGCCGCCGAATGAGCCGGAGGAATACCTCTGCTGCCACCGGCATTGCAGCCCGTGCATCAAGGATTATTACCGCGAGGCGCTGGCGCGCTGGAAGCTGGCCGTACAGGAAATGGGCGGTGATCCCGATCTGGTGCTGAAGGCCATGGGGCGGGGTGGTTAGGTCTGCCAGTCCGGCGTCCGGTTGCGCGTTTCAGCATCCATTGCATCAAGGAAGGTTTGGGCGCTGTCGCGGACGGCTTGCTGGCGCTCCGGCGGGAGGTTTTTCCAGGCGCGGGCGATCTGGCCGGTGCGGGGATTGCGCGACATCAGCGCTTCGTTGCGATCCACGAAGTCCCAGTACAGGTAGTTGAACGGGCAGGCATCCGGACCGGTCTTTTCGGACACGCTGTAGCGGCATCCCTTGCAGTAATCCGACATGCGATTGATGTAGGCGCCACCGGCCGCATAGGGCTTTGACCCCAACAGGCCGCCATCGGCGAACAGGCTCATGCCGATCGTGTTCGGCGCTTCCACCCATTCGAAAGCGTCGGCGTAGACGGCGAGATACCATTCGTGGACGGCGTGTGGGTTGATTCCCGCGAGCAGCGCGAAGTTGCCGGTCACCATCAGGCGCTGGATGTGATGGGCGTAGGCGTGCTGGATCGTTTGGCCGATGGCCTGCGACATGCACCGCATCCGGGTCTGACCCGTCCAGTAGAACGAAGGCAGCGGACGCGCTGCATCAAGGGCGTTGCGCGTGAGGTAGTCAGGGCCTTCGCGCCAGTAGATGCCACGGACATATTCGCGCCAGCCGATGATCTGCCGGATGAAGCCCTCCACGGCGTTGAGAGGTGCGCGACCTGCGCGATATTCGATTTCCGCACGGCGACACAGGTCGAGCGGATCAAGCAGGCCCACATTGATGCAGGGCGACAGCACGGCGTGATAGAGGAAAGGCTCCCCGGCCAGCATCGCGTCCTGATAGTCGCCGAACTGTGGCAGCGCATTGACCAGGAATTCATCGCGCGCGGCTTCCGCTTCGGCGCGCGTGACGGGAAACGAGACTGCATCCAGCGCGCCAAACCCCTTTGGAAACCGCCGTGCGACCAGATCGATCACGGCGTTCGTTTGCGGCGAGGGTGTGAAGACTGGCGGGCGGCGCATGAACATATCACGCCTGGCCGGCTTGCGGTTTTCGGCGTCGAAATTCCAGCGGCCGCCTTCCGGCTGATCGCCGTCCATAAGCAGGCCGGTGCGACGCCGCATCTCCCGATAAAAGTACTCCATACGCAATTGCTTGCGATCTTCCGCCCATCGTTCAAAATCGGCGCGGGAGCAGATGAAGCGATCATCTTCGTGCAGATCGACGGGAAGGCCTGTGGCGTCTGCCCAGCTGCGCTGCATGGCGACAATGCGATGCTCGCCAGCAAGGGTGGCGGCAATGCGATCCGGCTTGTGGCGCGCGACGGCGCGGAGCAGCTCCCGCGTGAAGCCGCCGGTATTGTCCGGGTCGTCGAGCTTCACGTAGTCGACGGTTATGCCAGTTGCACGCAGCTCATCCGCAAAGGCGCGCATGGCGGCGAGGATGAAGACGATCTTCTTGCGGTGATGCGGGACATAGGTGGTTTCCTCTGCGACCTCGGCCATGAGAACGACATCGCCGGGGCGGGCGCCGCGCAGGGCGGACGCGGACGGCGTCAACTGGTCGCCGAGGATGAAACGAAGCGTTCGCATGACCGATATACGCGCGTTTGTATCGGGCGGACCTATGCTCGGTCATTGACCACGCTTCTCGCCTGCGCGCGGGCCGATCCGGCGGGCAGCTAGTCCTCGGCGTCCTGGGCTGGATAGTGATCCATTGCAGCTTCGATGATGTCGAGCGCGGCGGCGACGCGTTCGCGATGATTGGCGCCGGCGTGGCGCAGATAGATGGGCTGGGTGACGGCGAGGTGGCGGATGACGCCGCACGCATTGAGGATCAGCGGCGGGACGTCGCGCAGATCCATCGTCCAGCCGTCCTCGCTGAAGTGGAGGAAGGTGTTGCGCAGGTCCACGAGGTCATCGAAGGCCTCGGTGGTCCTATGATTGAGCGGCAGCTGGAAGGGCGGGCGCAGGAAGAACGGATCGCCGACGCGGCGCAGAAGTTCGAGCGGGGAGACGATGCGCGGTTCGCGGAGGGCGTGGGGCTCAGGCCCGCTGCGACCATTCTTGGTCCAGCGCCTGATCTCGCGTGCGTCCGTGCGTGTCATGCCCTTGGTGCCGTATTCATCGCCCTGGTCGAGCGCGCAGAGGCAGGCGTTCTGGACGGCGAGCGTGGTGGAGATGATCAGCCAGCGCCAGCAGCCATGATCCTCGGCGGCGCGCGTTGCCTGTTCGGCGGCAAACTCGACGCAGGCGAGAAGCTCGCGCGGCTGGTTGGTATGGAAATGGTGTTCGGAGGGGGGCGCGGACGGCGTGGGCATGGTTGCAGATTGAGCCAAACCCGGCGCCGGCGTCCAGAGCCGACCGTCAGCCACAGACATCCTCCAGCCGCCTGTTACTAGGGTGAGGCTTGCGCATGACCGCGTACGGCTCGGCGCAGGCCATGCGGCGCATGTTCACGAAGCCCCCGCCCAGTTCCGCCATCGCGGCGTCGATGTCGTGGACGCCATCGCCGGGAGCCAGCCGGTGCGAGCGGCAGACTTCCCGTGTGGCCGACGCGATGAGGCAGTAGGTGAAATTCAGCGGCTCCTGGCAGGTGTTCCGCCATTTCGGCTCGCCATCGACCGGGCCGATACACTGCGTTCGCTCCGCATGCTCCCAGGGAGCAGTGAAGCGGCTGAGCAGGAATTCGTCGAACGCCATCCAGCCGATAACGGCGAGGGGAATTGCGGCCATGCCAAGCCACCCTGCCGCAGGGGATTTCGCTTTGTCAGGCTTCGTTTCTGTCATGGGGGTCAGGCTCCATGGCGACCAGCCAACTGGCCATAAAGGGCTTCGGCCATATGGAAACCCGGAAGACTCAACATTTTGCCCCGAATGGCCTATATGCGGGCGTTCAACATCAATCTGCTGCGGGCCTTGAACCCGCTGGAGACGCAATAATGGCTACGCTGATTGGGCCGCGCGGTGCGCCGGCTGTTCCTGTCGATACCGACTTTCCGGTCGCGGACGGACTCTGCGATTTCTCGAAACTGAAAGACGTGGACCTGTCGGGGGCGGACCTCGACCTGTTTCCTGGCGATCCGCGTCCGCGCGGGGACATCCGCGTCGTGGCGGCGATGTCGGGGGGCGTGGATTCTTCCGTGGTCGCGGCGCTGCTGAAATATGCGGGCTATGACGTCATCGGGGTGACGCTGCAGCTCTACGATCATGGCGCGGCGCTGAAGAAGCAGGGCGCGTGCTGCGCGGGGCAGGACATCCATGATGCGCGGCGCGTGGCCGAGGCGCTGGGGATCCCGCATTATGTGCTCGACTATGAAAGCCGCTTCCGCGAGCAGGTCATGGAAGACTTCGCGGACACGTATCTGAAAGGCTCGACGCCGATCCCATGTGTGCGGTGCAACCAGACCGTTAAGTTCAAGGACCTGCTGGCGACGGCGCGTGACCTTGGCGCGGATGCGATGGCGACGGGACACTATATCCGGCGGACCTTGGATGAGCGCGGCCAAGCCGAGCTGTCGCGGGCGGCGGACCCGGATCGCGATCAAAGCTATTTCCTGTTTGCGACGACGCGCGAGCAGCTGGACTTCCTGCGCTTCCCGCTGGGCGGCATGAAGAAGCCGGATGTGCGGCGCGCGGCGTCGGCGCTTGGCCTGCAGGTGGCGGCAAAACCGGACAGCCAGGACATCTGCTTCGTGCCGGCGGGCAAGTATTCGGACATCGTGCAGAAGCTGCGGCCCGGCGCGGTGGAGGCGGGCGACATCGTGCACATGGATGGCCGCGTGATGGGCCGGCATGAAGGCGTGATTCGCTACACGATCGGGCAACGGCGCGGCATAGGCATCGCGACCGGCGAGCCTCTGTTTGTGGTGAAGCTGGATGCGCCGAACAAGCGCGTAATCGTGGGGCCGCGCGAGGCTCTGCTGACGTCTGCGCTGACGATCGGGGAGAGCAACTGGCTGGGCGAGGGATCGCTGACCGACGCTTGCGTAACTGGCGTGCGGGCACTGGCGCGCGTGCGTTCGACGCGGGCGCCAGTGGCCGGGCGCATGACGCTCGTCGCGGGAATGCCGGGTTTTGAATTCGACACACCGGAAGAAGGTGTGGCGCCAGGGCAGGCCTGCGTGCTCTACGCTGCGCCGGATGGACGAAGCGTGCTGGGCGGCGGGTTCATTGCGAGCACGGTGAGCGCGGCGTAAAGCGCCTAGATCTGTTTCGGCTTCAGATCTTCGAGGCGTAGGTCCTCGTCCTCATCGTCGATATGGTCGGCGGGATCATCGTCATCGCTGCGGCTGTCGCTGTCCATGCCGGTCGATTCAAGAACGGCCTGGCTTTCGACTGGATTGCCGAGCGAGGCGATGCGGTCGAGGAGGTGGGCGGATATTTCGTCCATGTCGCCCATGAAATCAGCGGCCTGACGGGCGCGGGTTTCATGCAGCAATCGGCTTAGCTCCTCGCGGCGATGGTCGATGCTCATGGCCGTATCGAAGGCGATGTCGTCGATATCATCGGTGGTCAGTTCCTGCGAGATACCGGGCATGTCGTCATCGCCGCCGAGTTCGACATCGAGAGGACGAACGGTGTCGCTGTCTTGACGGGTCATTGCTGGGTATCCGTTTTGGTGGTGCTTGTGAGGGCGTGCTCGATCGCATCTGACGGCATGTTGGTGAGATCCTTGGCGACCTCCGCCACGATCTTGTCGGACACCTCCTTGTGCATCGCCTTGCGCAGGTCGCCCATGATCATCGGCGGGGCTGCGATGACGAGCTGCGAGTAGTCGCCTCGGTGAGCGGCGGTATAGAGCGCATCCGCAATATCCTTGGCGAAG
>JAVBYB010000332.1 GCA_030824255.1 bacterium | reverse complement strand
CCCAAAGAGGTTGCCCTTGGGCGACGTCCACTGCCGGCCGAGTCTGCCGCGCCCGGCTGTCTGTCTTTCTGTGACGAGCCAGTTCGGCCCCGTATCGCCAGCGGCGGCGCGGCGGCGCGCTTCCTCATTGGTTGAATCGATCTCGTCGAACCGGATCACGGGCCAGGCGCTCGAAAGGAGCTCCAGCGTCATCCGCCTCAGCCGCCAGCCGCGCGCGCGGCCATTTCGAGCAGGAACTGGATCGCAATCGTGAGGACAGGGAACATCAGAAGCGCCGTGACAGCGACGATCGCGCCGATCGAGAAGTCGGTTTTGTCCATCGGTTCACCGGCAGGCTTCATGAACATCGCCCACACCAGACGCAGATAGTAGCCGAGCGACACCACGCTCGCCACGCAACCAACGATAACGAGCCACAGCAGGCCGCCTTCGATACCGGCGGTGAACACCTGCAGCTTGCCCCAGAAACCTGCCGCAGGCGGGATACCCGCCACCGAAAAGATCAGGACGAGGAGACCCAACGCGATGCCCGGCTTCGTCTTGGCGAGGCCGTTGAGATCCGAAATCTGGTCGATAGCCTTGCCGCCGCGGCGCAGGGCAAGCACGCCGCCGAACAGGCCTAGCGTCGCAACGACATACAGCGTCATGTAAACCAGAACAGACGCCGCGCCGATGTCCGCGCCCGCAGCAATGCCGATCAGCGCAAAGCCCACATTCGAGATCGAGGAGTATGCAAGGATCCGCTTGATGCTGTTCTGCATCAGCGCGCCAAACGCGCCGATCAGCATGGAAAGCGCGGCGATGATGGCGATGATCTGCTGCCAGGAAGTCTCGTGCGTTCCGAACGCCGTGAACAGCACATGCGCCAGCAGGCCAACCGCCGCGATCTTCGGCGCAGTCGAGAAGAACGCCACCACGGGGGCCGGAGCGCCTTCGTAAACGTCCGGCGTCCAGATGTGGAACGGCGCGGCCGAAGCCTTGAACGCAAGACCGCAGATCAAGAAGACGAGGCCGAACACAAGACCGACCGACGTCGGCGCAGCTGCAATAGCCGCATACCCCGTGCCGCCCGAGAAGCCATAGATGAGCGCCGAACCATAAAGCAGCAGGCCCGAAGCCAGCGCGCCCAGCACGAAATACTTCAGGCCTGCTTCCGCAGACTTCACGCTGTCGCGCTTGAACGCGGCCAGCACGTAGGACGACAGGCTCAGCGTCTCGATGCCGACATAGAGCGTCATGAGGTCGTTGGCAGACAGCATCATGCCAGCGCCCAGCGAACCGAACGTCACCAGCAGAGGATACTCATACCGCTCCATCTGCGCTGTCTTCAGGAAGCCGCCTGACATGAACAGCGCCAGCGCCGCGAGCGAATACGTCACGCCCTTGGCGAACAGCGTGAACAGCGTCGCGCGATACAGACCTTCCGGCGCGAGCTCAGCGCTAGCAAACGCAGCCACGGCCTCGCCCTTGCCGAACTGCCAGAACGACGACGCCGCAGCGACCGCAAGCGCAAGCGCCGCCAGCAGCCTCAGCAGGCCGGAGATGCGGTCGCCTCCGATGGCGCCGATCAGCAGGCCCGCAAGGCCGAAGCCCGCGAGGATCGCCTCGGGAAGAGCGTTGGAGATGTCAGCCAGGAAATCCATGACGTGTCCCTACTGCCCGATCATCCGCAGCACTTCTGTGGTCGACGTCTCCGTGAGGTCGAACACGATGCTGGGGAAGACGCCAAGGCCGAGCGCAAAGATCGCCAGCAGGCCGAGGATGAAGAATTCAAGTGCGGTGACATCCTTGATGTCGAACAGCTTCTCGTTGGTCATCTCGCCGAACACCGTGCGGCGATAGAGGGTAAGCATGTAGACCGCAGAGAAGATGACGCCGAGCGCCGCGCCAGCCGCCGCCCACGTGTTGGCCTGGAATGCGCCGACCATCGTCAGGATCTCGCCGACGAATCCGCTGGTGCCCGGCAGACCTACGTTGGCCATCGAGAACAGCATGAACAGCGCCGCATAGACCGGCATCCGGTGAACAAGGCCGCCGTAGAACGAAATCTCGCGGGTGTGCATCCGGTCGTAGATCACGCCAACGCAGAAGAAGAGCGCGCCTGAGATCACGCCGTGGCTGATCATCTGGAAGATCGCGCCCTGGATGCCCGCCTCGTTGAACGAGAAGATACCCAGCGTCACGAAGCCCATGTGCGCGACTGACGAGTAGGCCACCAGCTTCTTGATGTCGGTCTGGCGGAAGGCGACGAGCGACGCGTAAACGATCGCGATAACCGACAGCGCAAACATCAGCGGCTGGAACAACAGCGACGCTTCCGGGAACATCGGCAGCGAGAAACGCAGGAAGCCGTAGCCGCCCATCTTCAACAGCACGGCCGCCAGCACAACCGAGCCCGCTGTAGGCGCCTCGACGTGCGCATCGGGCAGCCAGGTGTGAACCGGCCACATCGGCAGCTTCACAGCGAAGGAAGCGAAGAACGCCAGCCACAGCCAGGTCTGAACCTCCGGGGGGAACAGCAGCGCCCCGGTTTCCGGATGCAAGCCAGCTTGCAGCGTCGGCACGTCGGTAGTGCCCGCGACGATGGACATGTAGACCAGCGCGGCCAGCAGCAGCAGCGAACCGAGCAGCGTGTAGAGGAAGAACTTGAACGAGGCGTACAGCCGGTTCTTGCCGCCCCAGATGCCGATCATCAGGAACATCGGGATCAGGCCGCCCTCGAACAGCACGTAGAACAGCACGAGATCGAGCGCGCAGAACACGCCGATCATCAGCGTCTCGAGCACGAGGAAGCAGATCATGTACTCGCCAAGGCGATCCTCGATCGACTTGATCGACTGCAGGATGCAAAGCGGCATCAGCGCCGTGGTAAGCACCACCAGAGAGATCGCCAGACCGTCAACGCCCAGCTTGTAGGACGACCCGCCAAACCACGGCGCATAGTCGACCAGCTGATAGCCAACCTTCGACGCATCGAACTGGCTGAGCGCAATCAGCGACACAACCAGCGTCGCCAGCGTCGCCAGCACGGCGATAATTTTCGACGCGGCGGAAGCTGCGTTCGCGCCGGCGGTCACGCGCACCGCCACGATGAGCAGCGCGCCAATCAGCGGCAGGAAAGTGGTTGCGGTAAGGAGCATGGGCCCGGTCATGCGTCAGCGCCCCTGACCAACAAGAATGAACGCTGCAAAAACCACTGCCGACAGCAGGATCACGAGCGCATAGTGGAAGATGTAGCCGGTGTGCAGCTTCGAAAGCCCGCCAGCGCCGGCCTTCGCCGTCGCCGTCACGCCGTCAGGTCCGAGCCCGTCGATGATCTTCTTGTCCCCGACCTTCCAGAACAGGTCGCCGAGGGCGGCGGTGCCTTTCACGAAGACGAAGTTGTAGATCTCGTCGAAGTACCATTTGTGCGACAGGAACGAGTGCATCGGCCCACCATTCTGCGCCATCCGACGCGGCACACTCGGCGCCATCAGGTAGAAGATCACCGCGCCAATCAGGCCTGTCATCGTCACGATGAACGGTGCCCAGACGACCCAGGCCGGCAGCTCATGGTGTGCCTCGGCATGTGCGCCATCAGCCGGCGCGGCATGCTCGTCAGCCGCAACCGCGCCATGAGCTTCCTCCGCAGCCGAAGCCGCAGCATTCGACATGGCAGGCGCATGCGCCTCAGCCGGGGCATGACCTTCGGTCGTCGCTTCGCCATACGGGTGGATGCCGTGCGGACCATAGAGCGGATCAGCCTCGCGAACGATCGCTCCATTCCAGTAGTCGTCAGCGTATTTCGTCAGGAAGAACGGCTTGAACATCACGCCCGCGAAGACGGCGCCAACCGCAAGGATCGCCAGAGGCGCGATCATGATCAGCGGGGACTCGTGCGCCGGCGCGCGGCCGTCTTTCGGCTTTGCATGCGCGTGGTCATGCCCGTGATCGTCGTGATGACCGTGGTCATCGTGATGCGCATGCGGGTTCGGGCGATACTTGCCCTCGAACGTCATGAACATCAGACGCCAGGAGTAGAAGCTCGTCAGCAGCGCAGCCGCAATCGAGCACCAGAAGGCAAACGGGCCGAACGCATCGCTCGAGGCGTAGGCGCTCTCGATGATGGCATCCTTCGAGAAGAAGCCCGCGAAGCCGATATCCGTGCCCGGGATGCCGAAGCCGATCAGCGCCAGCGTGCCCACCAGCATCATCGCCCAGGTGAACATCATCGGTTGGCGCACGCCACCCATGTAACGCATGTCCTGCTCATGGTGCATGCCGTGAATGACGGAGCCCGCGCCGAGGAACAGCAGCGCCTTGAAGAAGGCGTGCGTGAACAGGTGGAACATCGCCGCGCCATAGGCGCCAACGCCAGCAGCGAAGAACATGTAGCCCAGCTGCGAGCAGGTTGAGTACGCAACCACGCGTTTGATGTCGTTCTGCGCCAGACCAACTGTCGCCGCGAACAGGCAGGTCGTCGCCCCCACAACCGTGATCATGTTGGAGGCGACTTCCGTCTCCACATAGAGCGGCGAAGAGCGGCAGACGAGGAACACGCCCGCCGTCACCATCGTCGCGGCATGGATCAGCGCCGACACCGGGGTCGGGCCTTCCATCGCGTCCGGCAGCCATGTGTGCAGGAAGAACTGGGCCGATTTACCCATCGCGCCGATGAACAGCAGGATGCCCGCGATCTCCAGTCCCCAGACATGGAAATTCAGGAAGTCGATCGTGACCTCCTGGATCGGAACAGCCACGGCCGTGCCGACAACTTGCACCGGCGCATTGTTCGCGATCACCGAGAATACCGTGTCGAACTTCAGCGACGAGAATTCCGTGATGCCGTAGGCGGCGTAGTCCACGCCCGCCGCTGGCTGGATCATGAACACCACCGCCATGATGCCGAGCGCAAAGCCGAAGTCGCCCACGCGGTTGACGACGAACGCCTTGATCGCCGCAGCGTTGGCCGATGCTTTCTTGTACCAGAAACCGATCAGCAGGTAGGACGCGAGCCCCACGCCTTCCCAGCCGAAGAACAGCTGGATGAAGTTGTCCGCCGTCACCAGCATCAGCATGGCAAAGGTGAACAGCGACAGATACGCGAAGAAACGCGCGCGATGCGGGTCCTCGGCCATGTAGCCGATCGAATAGATGTGCACGAGCGCCGAGACGCTGGTCACCACGAACAGCATGGTGATCGACAGGCTGTCCAGCTTGATGGCCCAGTCGGCGATGAACGTGCCGACATCGAACCAGCGCGACAGCACGATCGTCTGGGAGACGCCGGCATGGCCGAACGCCTGGCTGAAGAACAGGTAGCCCGAGAGCGCGGCCGCGCCGACAACCAGCGCGGTGGTGATCGTCATCGCGCCCTTGTCGCCAAGGAAGCGTTGGCCAAGGCCGGAGATCGCCGCGGCGATGCCGGGCGCCAGCACGATGAAGATTGCTGCGTATTCCTGGAAGGTCACGCCTTGTCCCCTTAACCGCGCAGCACGTTCACATCCTCAACCGCGATCTCGCCACGGTTGCGGAAGTAGACGACCAGAATGGCAAGACCCACCGCCGCCTCTGCGGCGGCCACGGTCAGCACCAGCATGGCGAAGACCTGGCCCATGATGGTGCCGTTGAAGACCGAAAACGCCACCAGGTTGATGTTCACCGAGAGCAGGATGAGCTCGATCGACATCAGGATGACGATGATGTTCTTGCGGTTCACGAAGATGCCGAACACGCCGATCGTGAACAGCGCCGCCGAGACAGCGAGATAGTGGCCGAGGGTGAGTTCCGCGCCTGCCATGATCAGATTCCCTGCCCTGGACGAACGTCCTTGAGCTCAACCGCATCCTTGCGTTTCCGCCCCGTCTGCTCGGCGATGTTCTGGCGCTTCACGTTAGGCCGTGACCGCAGCGTCAGCACGATGGCGCCCATCATGGCGACCAGAAGCACGATCCCGCACATCTGGAACAGCAGCAGATAGTCCGTGTAGAGCACGCGCGAGATTGCTTCCGCGTTGGTCGGCGCGCCGGGGTTCGGATTGAACGTCTCGCCCCCGCCGAACGTCGCGGCCGCAGCCACGATCCCGATCTCCGCCAGCAGCGCCAGCGCCACCAGCGCCCCCACGACAAGATAGTTCTGGAACCCCTGCTTCAGCGCCACGAAGTCGATGTCGAGCATCATGACCACGAAGAGGAACAACACTGCGACCGCGCCAACATAGACGACGACCAGCAGCATCGCGAGGAACTCCGCCCCGATCAGCACCAGAAGGCCCGCCGACGTGAAGAACGACAGGATCAGCCAGAGCACAGAGTGCACCGGGTTACGGGCAGCCACCACGAACAGCGCCGATAGAACGACGACAGTCGAGAGGATGTAGAAAGCGATCAGCGCCACGGCCTGCCTTCCCTCTTCCTATGGTCCAAAACACGCCCCGGACGGGGCAGGTGAAAGTCCGAAAAACCCGACTCGCCTTGGCGAAGCCGCGCCCTTCTATCGATAGCGTGCATCGAGTTCCAGATTGCGGGCGATCTCGCGTTCCCAGCGATCGCCGTTCTCCAGAAGCCGCTCCTTGTCGTAATAGAGCTCTTCACGGGTTTCCGTGGCGAACTCGAAATTCGGTCCTTCGACGATGGCGTCTACCGGGCAGGCTTCCTGGCAGAAGCCGCAATAGATGCATTTCACCATGTCGATGTCGTAGCGGGTGGTGCGGCGCGACCCGTCTTCACGCGGCTCGGCCTCGATCGTGATGGCCTGAGCCGGGCAGATAGCCTCGCACAGCTTGCACGCGATGCAGCGTTCTTCGCCATTGGCATAGCGACGCAGCGCATGTTCGCCACGGAAGCGCGGAGACAGCGGCCCCTTCTCGAACGGATAGTTCACCGTCGCCTTGCGCGTGAAGAACTGGCGCATGGCGAGGAAGAAAGCCCCGATGAAGTCCGTCAGCAGGGCGCCGCGAATGGCTTGACCGATCGACATGATCTACTTTGCCCCTTCGCGATATTCGATCCAGCTGATCAGCCCGTCGCCGTTCTTGTCGACGCCCGGCAGCATGGTCACAGCCGCCAGTTCTGGCGCTTCCAGATAACCGCTCTTGTTGGTGTCCATCGCGTCGAATTCCGGCCGCGCGTTGGCATTCATGAAGGTCACATAGCCGCCGACCAGAACGACCGCCACGAGCGAAGTCGGCAGGAAAATCTTCCAGCCCAGCCGCATCAGCTGG
>JAVBYB010000151.1 GCA_030824255.1 bacterium | reverse complement strand
GCGCGACGCCGGATGTGGATCGGTTATAGGAAGGATGCTGGGTGGGCGCCGGCGCTTGGCGCTCGGCCCGGCCCTTCGCTGTCGCTACGGGCGTTCGCCCCTCGATTTGGTCCACTGGACCAAATCGCGCCTTCGGTGCCGGGGCTCACCCCATCGGATACCGAATCTCCTTCGAGACCTCGTTGACCTTCTTCATCACGTCGTCGGGCAGCGTGATGTCGGCGGCGGCGAAGATGTCGGCCAGGTGGTCTTCGTGGGTGACGCCGACGATGGTGGAGGCGACGAAGTCGTGTTGCTTCGACCAGGCGGTGGCGAAGGTGACGGGGGAGAGGCCGGCTTCCTGGGCGAGGCCCATCCAGCGCTCGGTGGAGGCGAGCGTCTTCTCGTTGACGAAGCGACGGGCCATGGGCGCCTGGCGGGCGGGCATGTCCTTGTACTTGGTGAAGCGGGCGCCTTCGGGCCATTGGCCGTTCTGGTATTTGCCGGTGAGCACGCCGCCGCCGAGGGGCGAATACGGGATGAGGCTGACACCTTCCTGCCGGCAGACCTGCGCCAGCTCATCCTCGAAGCGGCGGTTGTTGAGGCTGAAGTTGTTCTGGATCGAATTGTGGCGCGCAATGCCGAGTTTCTCGGACACGGCCAGCGACTTCATCAGGCCCCAGCTGGTCTCATTCGAGCAACCGAGCACGCGCACCTTGCCCATGCGGACGAGATCATCGAGGGCTTCCATGTGTTCGTCATAGGCTACGCCATGGTCGGGCCAGTGGGTCTGGTAGAGATCGATATAATCGGTCTGCAGGCGCGTGAGGCTGGCGTCGATGGCGCGGAACATGTTGTGGCGATCCATCGCCGTCATGCCGTTCCACTGGGCGGACTTGATCCAGCCATGGCTGGGCCCGGAAACCTTGGTGGCGATCAGCACGGCGTCGCGCGGCTTGGTCTTCATCCAGCGGCCAACGATCTCTTCCGTGCGGCCGGCGTATTTGGCGTCGGGCGGGACGGGGTAGTTTTCGGCGGTGTCGTAGAAGGTGATGCCCGCGTCGAAACACTTGTCGAGGATGCGGATCGCGTCCGCCTCCTCCACCTGGTGGCCGAACGTCATCGTGCCCATGCAGATGTCGGAGACGTAGAGCGCGCTGCGCCCGAGACGGCGGGTTTTCATGGGTGGTGTCCCTCTTCTGCGCGTGTAGATAGCAATGTGAGCGGACGCTCACAAGTCGCGGGGCCCTGAAAATGGCGCCGCGCTGGGTGTTCAGTCCTGCCTGACCCGCAGTTGCCCCTGATAATCGCCCTTGCCGATCGGGACGCCTCGCGTGCGCAGGATATTGTAGGCCGTGACGACGTGAAAATATAAATTCGGCATTGCGTAGGTGAGGAGGTAGGTCTCCGGCGTCAGGGGCAAAGTCTGTGGCCCCCATTTCGACCTGTGGGCATTTTGCGGATCGACCGGCTGATAGATCTCGATGTCGAGATTTCTGCCGGACCAGCTGTTGACCTCATCGGGCGTGAGCGCCTCCAGCGCCGCAACGGCGCCGGCAAGCATGGCCTGCAAGTCTGCAAAAGTTTTCGCGCCGGCCAGAGGCGGTGGGGTGAAGGCGCCGGTTTTCGCGGTTTCCATTCCCCAAACCGAATGGTTCTTCACGGACTCGATCTGAAAGTGGAAGGGGGCCATGTCGTCGACAAGCCGGGCGCCGACGAAATCGTCCGCGTTCGCGCCTGTTTCAGCGCAGTGCCGCGCCGCACGGTCAAGAACGGCGGCGAGCGCCCGTGTGGTTTGCAGGAAGGTCGGGACGCTGAGGTCGTAGAGCGATGCCGTCATTGGTCTTCCCGTTTCGTCTGGCTGCCGCGTTTCTGAAACCGAGGCCTAACGCGCAATCGGCCTCATGACTCAAGCAACCGCGGCATCAGCTCGACCATGTTGCAGGGCATGTGGCGCGAGTCGAGTTGCCAGCGGATGAGTTTGTCCCAGCCGTCTTTCACGGCGCCGTTGGAGCCCGGCAGGCAGAAGATGAAAGTGGCGTTGGCGACGCCGGCGCAGGCGCGGGATTGCAGGGTGGAGGTGCCGACGCTGGCGAAGCTCACCATGTGCCAGACAACGTTGAAGCCTTCGATCTCCTTGTCGAACAGCGGGCGGACGGCTTCGGGCGTCACGTCGCGGCCGGTGAGTCCTGTGCCGCCGGTGGTGACGACGGCGTCGATGGCGGGGTCGGCGATCCATTTGCGCATGATGGCGCGGATGGCGTTCACGTCATCGGGGACGATGGCCTTGTCGGCGAGTTCGTGGCCGGCTTCCTTCACGCGGTCAGCAAGGAGATGGCCGGAGGTGTCGGTCTCATCCGTGCGGGTGTCGGAGATTGTCATGACGCAAACGCGGAGCTGCTTGAACTCCATCGTGTCGACCATCTTGCCGCCCGGGGCGGTCAACGGCGGATAGGCGGGTCCGGGCATAACTTACTCCTTGGTCCAACGTGCGTGCGCTTCGCGGTCGTCGCTGCGCGGTTCGATCCACTCTTCGCCGTCAGGCCGCACTTCGCGTTTCCAGAACGGCGCTTCTGTCTTGAGGCGGTCCATCAGATAGTCAACGGCCTGCAGGGCTTCGCGGCGGTGTTTCGAGAGGGCGCAGACGAGGACGATGGCCTCGCCCGGCATCATGCGACCATGGCGGTGGATGACGAGGATATCGATCACATCGAAACGGGCGCGGGCGTCGGCCTCGATCTTCGCGATCTGCTTCTCGGTGAAGCCGGGATAGGCCTCCAGATCCAGCGCAGTCACCGTATCGCCATGGGCGCTATCACGGACCGAGCCGACGAACGTGGCCAACGCGCCGGCCTCCGCGCGGCCTTTGGCAAAGGCGGCGGATTCGGCGTGAGCATCGAAGGGTTCAGTCTGGACGCGGATCATGGACCGGAACCTAGCTGTCCGTGAGGCAGATGGGAACGCCGCCCCTAAGCCAGACGCAGCCACGCTGCCGAGAATGGCTCCATAACTAGGTTGCCGCCGGAAAGGATGGCTTCGGGGGACCAGAGTATCTCCGGCTTGCCGCTCAGGGGCATTGTGGTTGTCGCGCTGGTGAAGTTGAAGAGGCAGCGGATGCGCTGCGACTGCCACACCCGGTCGAAGACGAAGCGGCCATTTGCGGCCTCGACGATTTCGAATGCGCCCTCGCCCAGCGCCTTGCTTGCCTTGCGCAGCGCAATGAGATGGCGGGTGGTGTGGAGCATCGACTCCGTCAGCTTCTCCTGCTTGTCGACGGCGAGGACGCGCTGGCGCGGATCGATAGGAAGCCAGGCTTCCTTCGCTTTCGTGAAGCCGGCCATGACTTCGTCTTTCCACGGCATGGGCGTGCGGCAACCGTCGCGGCCCTTGGTGGCGGGCCAGCCGGCGATGCCCCATGGGTCCTGCAGCTTTTCGAACGGAACGTCTGCGTCGGGAAGGCCGAGCTCCTCCCCCTGATACATGAAGATCGTGCCGCGCAGCGCGAGCAGGAGCGACATGAAAAGCGGGGCTGCGCGCGGGGCTGCGGCGCCGATGCCCTCGCCCCAGCGTGTGGCGACGCGGGCCACGTCATGATTGGAGACCGCCCAGCTTGGCCAGCCATCGTCCGCGCCCTCGCGCCATTGCTGGAGGATTTCGGCCATGCGTTCAACACCGGGCCACGCGCCGAGGAAGTCGAAGGCATAGGCAGTGTGCAGGCGTTTCTGCGTGCGCGTGTAGTCGTGCATCAGCGCATAGGAGCCGGGGGCGAGTTCGCCGACCATCATCTTTGCGCCGCGGCCATCGACCACCTCGCGCAGCTTGGCGATGAAGGCCAGCGTTTCGGGCTGGTTCGAGTTGTATGTGTGCAGCTGCATGTTGCGCGGCAGCGCGGGGGCTGGATCGCCCGAGGGTGGGTTGTCGCGCAGCATCGCGTCGTGAACGTAGTAGTTCGCCACGTCGAGGCGGAATCCATCGACGCCGCGATCCATCCAGAAGCGCGCCACTTCGAGGATGGCGGCCTGCACATCCGGCGAGCGGAAATTGAGATCGGGCTGCGTGGGCAGGAAGTTGTGCTGGTAATACTGGCGGCGGCGCGGCTCCCACGTCCATGCCGGGCCGCCGAACCAGGCCTGCCAGTTGTTGGGCGGCGAGCCATCGGGCTTGGGATCGGCCCAGACATACCAGTCGGCTTTTGCGTTCGTGCGGTTCTGGCGGCTTTCCTGGAACCACGCATGATCGGACGAGGTGTGCGACCAGACCTGGTCGATGATGACTTTCAGCTCGCGTGCGTGGGCGCCCTTCAGCAGCGCATCGACATCGGCGAGTGAGCCGAACATCGGATCGACATCGCAATAGTCCGAGACGTCATAGCCGAAGTCCCGCATAGGGCTCTTGAAGAAGGGCGAGAGCCAGAGGCCATCGACGCCGAGCGAGCGGACATGGTCCAGCTTCGACGTGACGCCCTTCAGGTCGCCGATACCATCACCGTTCGTATCCGCGAACGAGCGCGGATAGATCTGGTACATCACCGCGCCGCGCCACCAGTGATTGTCGGTCATGCCTACCTCGACAAGGGCGGATCAGAATCCGGATGCACCGGCATACCGCCTTGCGGCAGCCACGCAACGGGGTGGGCAGGGATTCTGCTCGGCCCTTTAAGCTAGGGCGCCGTCAACATCGGCATAGCCCACCCCGCCCCGCAACTGAACTGCGGAGGGCTATTCCCCGCCTGTGTTCGACATGTCGTCGATACGGTAGGCGTCGATCCAGCGGCCGCCATAGTCGCGCTGCACCATGCGCTTCTCGATGTCCACGCGCAGGGCCGAGCCGCGGTTCTTGTTCCTCAACAGCAAGCCGTTGCCTTCGCGACGGATCAGCTCGTGGTCCACACGACCACCGCCATCATAGAGCACCCATCCACGCTCACCCTCGTCGATGAGCAGTTGGCTACCTTTGCCAAACACCACCTTCTTCACACGGTCGCGTTGCGCCGCCTCCGGCGCAAGCTGCCCGCCATTCGGGCCGGACGCCACGGTCTGGATCTCCTCAACGGGCACATCTGGCTTCCCATCCCGATACTGGAGCGCCTTTAGCTTCGTGTTCAGGTCAATCCGGCTGCCATCCCGCTTGTCGCGAAGGCTTACGCTGTCGACGCTGATGAAGGCGATCGCATACATGCCTTCCACGCGGCCATTGCGGTAGGCGACCCATTCACCGGCGTTGTGGTAGGCAAGCGCCTGCTTGCCACCGTCAAACAACACGCGCTTCGCGGTAAAGCCATTTATCGGCAGGGGCGAAGATGATTCCGGCACAGGGAATTCGGCCGTGAGGATCGGCATGTAGTCGCTCACCGGCCCGCCCGTGCCGAGGCCGATCATGCGGCGATAAAGGTCGAGCTGGATTTTCTTCCCGCCATCGGGCGTCTCGAGATAGACGGACCACTCGTCGCGCATTGTTTCGTTGAACTTGTCCATCGCGCGGCCATCGCCGCCGAACTCGGTCCATGTCTTGTCGTCCGTCTGCACGAACTTCGCCGCGCCCGTCGCGAACCCGACCCACGTGACGTTTGCGCCGTTCACAACCGGCCCGACCGACATGGACTGGATCGTGCCGGCATGCGTTTCCTTGCCGTCAGCCGCGATGTCGATGATTGCCCTGGTCTTGACGTTGAACCGCGTCTTCTCGGCGGCGCCCGATTGCGCCAGCTCGATCCACTCAGGCTTTGTGCCGACAACGGTGTACGTGGCGATGTTCCTGCCACCGATGTCGAACCTGTTCCAGACGCCTTCGCTGGTCTGCGTGTAGCGGATAT
Source organism: bacterium (assembly GCA_030824255.1). Lineage (GTDB taxonomy): Bacteria > Pseudomonadota > Alphaproteobacteria > Caulobacterales > Hyphomonadaceae > UBA7672. The sequence goes on along the minus strand of JAVBYB010000151.1, from coordinate 1,423 downwards.
CGCCCGGGCTCAAGATCATCTCGCTCATGGGGCTGGCGTAGGTGACTTCCGAAACGGGCGAGGCGATCAGCACTGCAGTCTTCGCGGCGGGAGGAGATACCGGCGCAGGCGCGGACGCCGTGCCAGTCGGGGGCGACGCGTTGGGAATATCGCGCACGATCTCCTCCATCGTGCTGCACGACGCCAACAGCAAAGCCGCGCCCAGTGAGTTGACGAATTTCATTGCGGCCCCCGCATCTTCTGCAGCGGCGACATCAGCACGACTGGCAGAGTCGGTCGATGGTTAAAGGCCGTCAGCACTGAAAGCGCTCATCATTCGCCCGTTGCGCGCTCTCGCGTGGCGACGGCACGGGCATTGCGTTTCCCCATCCAAGCGAAAGCGCGAGATGGCCGTTTACGGTCCTTTTGGCCACCCGTGCTAGGAACACTGGATCAGAACGATGCAAACCGCCCCCGCCTCCTACACGCCTCCCGGCGCCGACCGCGTGGGTTGGGTCGATTACGCGAAGGGTATCTGCATCCTTCTCGTGGTGATGTTCCACACGGTTAACCACTACGAAGAGGCTGTGGGCGCCGAAGGGTGGATGCGCTGGATCGTGGACTTCTCGAAGCCGTTCCGGATGCCGGACTTCTTCCTGATCTCCGGCCTGTTCCTGTCGCGCACGATCACCTCGAACCTCACGACCTACATCGACAAGAAGGTCGTGCACTTCGCGTATTTCTATCTGCTCTGGCTGGGTCTCACGCTGTTGCTGACGGACAATGATGTCCTGCGCGCGGACCCGGTGGCGTTCGTGAAGCTCTATGTCTGGAACATCATCCAGCCGACGGGCGTCTTGTGGTTCGTCCACATGCTGGCGGTGTTCTATGTCGTCACGCGCCTCCTCGCGCGCCTCCCGAAGTGGGTTGTGATCGCCGCTGCCGCCGCGCTGCAGATTGCGCATCAGGCGCTGTGGATCGACACGCAGAGCTTCATCGCCAACCGGTTCATGGAGTACTTCGTGTACTTCTTCATCGGCTACGCGCTGCACACTGTCGTATTCGATGTTGCTGACCGTGCGAAGGCACGGCCGTGGCTGACGGTGGGCGTGCTGGCCGGCTGGGCGATCTGCAATGAGTGGCTGACGCAGAACGACATGCATCAGCTGCCCGGCTATGGCCTGTTGATGGGCATCGCCGGGGCGCTGGCGATCGTGGAGCTTGCGGCGTTGCTGTCGATGACGAAGTTTGCCGGCTTCCTGCGCTATTGCGGCAAGAACTCGATCGTCATCTACCTGACATTCTTCTTCCCGATGACGCTGCTGGAGCGCTTCCTGGCATCGAAGCAGATCATTCCGGATGTCGGGTGGGCGTGCTTCGTCATCATGGCGATCTCGGCGGTGCTGCCGCTGCTGTTCCATCTCGCCATCAAGCGCACGCCGCT
>JAVBYB010000231.1 GCA_030824255.1 bacterium | reverse complement strand
CTGTCGTGCGTGCCACTGTCGAGCCACATATGCCCGCGCCCGAGCTTCACGACGCTCAGCTTGTCTTGCTCCATATACATACGGTTCAGATCGGTGATCTCGAGTTCGCCGCGCGCCGAGGGCTTCACTGCGCGCGCCAGCTCACAGACCCCTGCATCGTAGAAATAGAGCCCCGTCACCGACCAGTTCGACTTCGGTTTCTCGGGTTTCTCTTCGATGCTTGTCGCCTTGCCGGCAGCATCGAAATCGATGATCCCGTAACGCTGGGGGTTACTGACCTGAAACGCAAACACCGTCGCGCCATTGGCTCGCCCCGCTGCGCTGCGCAACTGCTCGCTCAGCCCTTCGCCGTGGAAAATGTTGTCGCCCAGAACCAGCGCGCATGGCTCGCCGCCGACAAAAGCTTCGCCAATGATGAAAGCCTGCGCCAAGCCTTCTGGCTTTGGCTGCGATGCAAACGTGAACCTGACGCCCCACTGTGACCCATCGCCCAGCAGCTTGTGGAATGCTGCTGCATCCTCCGGCGTGGTGATGATCAGGATATCCCTGATCCCTGCGAGCATGAGTGTCGAGATGGGGTAATATACCAGCGGCTTGTCGTAGACGGGCAATAGCTGCTTCGACACCGCGATCGTCAGCGGCCACAGGCGCGTTCCGGTTCCGCCGGCCAGCACAATCCCTTTTCTGACGCCTTGCATTGATCCTCATCAGCTTTCGCCGTGGTCGCTTGCGTGCAAGCGTCCCGGCTGAAGGTTAGTTGAGCCCGCAGGTGTTTGCCAGCGGACCTACACTATCACGAACGTCCGATCTGGTTGTCCCTGCCCTGTCCGTGACTGTCAGGAGGACGCATCGACTGGATTGCTGCGAGGGTGTTGGAAATCTCCACCATGCGCTGTTGCAGCGTCGCATTTTCGACGCTCAAGCGGCGAATGACCCCCATTGTGCGGTAGGCGAAGTAGAGGCCGCCAGCACTCAGAAGCAGCAGTCCGATGCCCGCCAGCAGCAGCGGGCGAAGATCTCCCTGGGCCGGCATCGACAGCAGCACGACAAGTCCGACCAGGCCAACAACGCCCGCGGCTATCATGGCCCGACCAGCGCGGCGGTTGAGCAGGTTTTTCACCAGCATGCCCATGACGCCAGGCGGACCTGTGGGCTTGGGTGCCGCTTCCACTGGCGACTTGACGGCCACCGGGCGCAACGGGCGCACTGGCTGCGGCGGTGGGCGAACCACGCGCCGCGGGGTAACGACAGGATTTGGCGCATGCACGACCTCTACCGGAATGGCGGCAGGAGCTGAGGCGACAACAGAAACATGAGCTACGATGGGGGCGCTTCCGATCCCATGCTCCGCCCTGATCGGGAAGATCGTAAGCGGCTTCGGGCCGCTGGCTTGCGCGACGGCAGCCGTCCGCGTCTGCGTGGGACGGATATAGGAATCACGACCGCCAATGTGCGATGTCGTCGGGACCGCCGGCTGCCGTGTCACTGGCTCCGGGCTAGCGCGTCGATGCACGCAGGCTTCAAACGCCTCCTGCACCGCCGAGTAACCAGGATCAGTGCGGAAGGCCAGGATGTTGCCCCATGATTCAGTCGGCGCCTGATGGCCTGGATAAGGCGCAACGCGTCGCCAGTCGTGATCGATCCCATAGCGGACGATTGGATGCCATTCGCTGATGTAGACTGCATAGCCGAGGCCGCGCAGGTATCTGGCGATGTCTTCCCATGCATGGCCCAGCGGAATTGTCTTGGCGTCTTCGTACTCACACTCGATGACGTCGGGCTTGAGCTCATCCCACGGAACGCCCTTCAGCACCGACAGGTCAAATCCCTCAACGTCGATCTTGAGGAAGTCGACCTTCCTGATGCCCTTGGCCTTCACATAGTCGGCAACCGTAGTGACATCGACGCGGTGAGCTTCTTGATGGGAGTCACGAAACGCATGCAGCGCGCTGATGCCGGTGCTTTCCGCTGACGTATAGAATGCTGAGCCACTTGCCGGACGATCGCTCACCGCACGCGTGTCGATTGTCACATTTGCCAGCCCGCCATACTGCTGCACCAGCTTCTGCCTGTTTGCAGGGTCGGGTTCGAAGCAGTGGATGGTCCAGTCCAGCTTGTTGAAATAGGCTGCTGACGTTCCAGTATGCGCGCCCACATCCAGCATCAGGTGCCTGCGCCCCTTGCGATCACCCAATAGCCGCGCAACGACCGCAGTCTCATCGACTCCGATACGTTCCGCGCGATCGTGGCTCACTGTCGTATACGAGAAGATCGGCCGCTTCGGTCCCGGCCTCACCCCCCGTGTGATGGCCTTCAGCAGCCGCCCCCACGAGTTCTGCGAGATATAGCCTTCACGGCTGGTCCGGATCGCATCGATGTAGAGCCCGTACTGCACGATCATCTTGCGTGCGGCGGCTGCGATCGATGCGCCGCCATTGTCCGGCACGACTTCGCCCCACCCATAGCGGCGAACGGCTTCTCCCAACCACGTCCCCTCAAGCGCGATGATTGGCCGGCTCAGCCTGATCGCGTCGATGAGGATGCCAGAAGGACGATTCTCGAATGCGCTGGCCTTGTATGGCAGCACAAGGATGTCACCGCGCGCGAGAAAATCCACAAACTCGCTGTCATCCAGCGCACGATCTTCGACGTTCACCAGAGTATGCTGCACGCTGTTCAATGCATCGGTAAACTCCCGCGGCGTATCGGGGCGCGTGCGACCGGAAATAACACAACGGAACTTGATGACGCCTGTCGTCGTCAGGCTCCGCACCGCATCGATCGAAGACCGGTAGCCCTTCTCTTCGCGCATCGCGCCGGGGAACAACACGACAGGCAGATAGCTGCCGCCAGGGTAGCGGACCGGCCATTTCGAGACATCCGCATCATCACCGAAAGTCGTGCTTGGATGCGGCGCCACATCGAAATACACGCCGCTCTTTTTCCGGACCAGCGCCTGCAGATCCTCGCTGGCCACTGTCAGCCGGATACGCGGATCACTGACGATAGCCTTCGCGAAAAGCGACCACGCTTCGAGATAGGCGTCCGACTTGTAGGCGTCTACCGACAGCCAGAAAAGATGGATCATGGCGCCGACGCCATCGAACTTCGACATCACCTCCTGAACCAGGCGAGCATGTTCGAAGCTGCCGCAGTACATGTAGATGGTCAGCGGCCGGTCGGGATGCGCCTTCTTTTCCGCGGTGATCGCCTGGGACAGCGCGTTGACGAAATTGAACGCTGCAGGCGTCTGAATGCCCTTCTTCGCAATTTCCCAGCTATGCGCCTCCAGCAGGGGATAGGTTTTCATGCCTGACGGAATGAACGCCGGATCCATCCGCGCATTCATCAGGAAGCTGGTCGGGATCCCTGCATTCGACGCTGCTTTGCGAAGCTGCAGATCGTAGGGGAGATAATGCCCATGCATGTTCAGGGCGTCGGGATCAATCATCAGGATTGCCGGAAGCGGCACATGGGCTGCGGCGACCGCTGTCGTCTCGTCTTCAAGTTCGCGATTCAGCAGGTCAGCCATTCGCCTTGCCAGCGCGTCAGCCTCTCCCGCCATCAGGGGATGAATCGCCGCTGCGGTGGTGGGAGGAGAAATAAGCGTGCGCCTGAACAACTCCATGACATCGGCATAAAGCCGCCTGTCATCCGGCGTCGCATGTTCTGGCGCGAGAAATGCCTGCCACTGGTGCTGCTTGAGAGACTGCGCCTCATCCTTGTAGGAGGAGTCGAGAAACGCATCTACGGCGTGAACAAGAAACTCGCCGTACCCCGTCAGTTCCCACTCAATAAAGACGTGCTCGGTCTCAACGAGCTTCACCAGGCTGGTGAGATCGAACAGCCTCTCCTTGATATCGCGTCGATCCAGCTTGATCTTGACGACTTTCAGCGGCGTCGGCGCCGCGCTGTGTGTCCACGGGGTGGCGCCCAGGGCGCGCTGCAACGCCCGGCCAAATTTTCCAACCTGGGGGTGGCCGAACCAGATGCGCCCTTTATGCAGGATCCCGTTCTCATCCAGCAGCGCCTTCGCGGCGACGGACAATCCAGCTTCCGGTCGACGCAGCGCCGAGCATAGTGCGTCCACATTGCGGTCAAGATCGGACAGGCTCGAAGCGCTGCGATAGGAACGCGGTTTGACGTCGAAATGCGCCGTCTGAAGTGTCAGCGTCGGATTGGACACCGCGTATCCCGCCACCTTAAGCAGGGCGCCCAGAGTCGTGTCGCAACCCAGCGAGCCGATGAACACGCTCGCCATGTCCGGTGGAACCGCAATCGGGGTCCGGAACACATATGCGTCGTACGAGAAGAAGTTCTGCTCATAGCGACGAAGACTTTCGACAGGCGTCTCGGGCCAGGGCGGGCTTGGCGTCATGCCCTGGATGTAGATGCCGTTCGGCGTGACGTTCCAGCGTGTCAGCACATAGCAGGTCTCCGCTGGCTTCATGCCGCTGCCAGCTATCCGTGCGACGGTTTCGGCAGGGAACAGCACGTCGGAGTTTGCGACCGCAACGTGCCCGCCCACCGTATTGGCGTACGTGAAAATATCGAAATACGTCGGCCGCTTGGAGATTGGCGACAGGACGACAGTCCCTCTCCGCATCTCGCGGGACAGCTGTTCGGCAAGAACCGAGTCGATGCGGGCGAACAAGTCTTCAGTGCTGCCTTCCAGCAGCACGTGCGTGGTTGCAATGCCGGGCGTACGCGCGTTCTGGAGCGCGATCTTGACGTTGTCCTCAAGGACGTCGCGCGTCAGCTTCAGGTGAAACGACGTGATGACATGCACGAGGTCGCCGGAATTTCCGTCGCGTGCTGAAAGCCTGTCCGACATCTTCTAAGTCCGCCTCACAAACTTCACGCCGCATACTCGTCCAGTGTTCCCGGAGAGTCTGCGTCCCTGCCCCTTGCGGGTGGAACCTGGTCCGCCGTCTGGATGAACCCGCCCCGAGCTTATCGGCAATACCACCGGACTCGTTGCCCAACCCTCAAGTCTTCACCCTGCAATTCCGATTCTGCCTGAAACTTGGATGATCTTCGCCGGTTTCCGGCCAGCTTGCTTCATCCGTCGACAGATCAGCACCGGATAGTTTCCGCCAGGAATGCCTCGCCTGACCTTTCACAAACGATTCACAATTCGCGTGCGCGCGAGCCATGTCCGAAGCTTCGCAATCCTATATTGGATAAACTTCAGCCGGCACAGCCGTTGAAGATGAACTCAGCGTCACGGATCGCCGGGTGTGCTCGCCCAGCACAGTTCTGCGACAGGGTGCATTCCTCTGCTGCAATCTGCGCCGCGCGCGATAGTGAGTTTCACGGGCCTGTTGACACGTATTGGCAATGACCGCCTAGGTCCTTATTGAGGCTCACGACAACTGCCTCGCTTTCGTACCGACCACCCTTCAGAAGTTGGGATTTAGATGGCCAAGACTGCGCTGATTACAGGTGTAACGGGTCAGGACGGGGGTTACCTGTCGCGCCTTCTGCTGTCGAAGGGCTATACGGTCCACGGCCTGAAGCGCCGTTCGTCCTCTTTCAACACCGAGCGGGTGGACGATCTCTATCTCGATCCGCATGAGGGCAAGACCAACTTCTTCCTTCACTACGGCGACATGACGGATTCGACGAACCTGATCCGCCTCGTCCAGGAAACGAAACCGGACGAGATCTACAACCTCGCCGCCCAGAGCCACGTGCAGGTCTCGTTTGAGACCCCCGAGTACACGTCCAACGCCGACGCCACCGGCGCGCTGCGCCTTCTGGAAGCTATCCGCATCCTCGGCATGGAAAAGAAGACGCGCTTCTACCAGGCCTCGACCTCCGAACTGTACGGCAAGGTCCAGGAAATTCCCCAGAAGGAAACAACGCCTTTCTATCCGCGCAGCCCCTACGCCGCCGCCAAACTGTATGCATTCTGGATCACAGTGAACTACCGCGAGGCCTATGGGATGCACGCCTCGAACGGCATCCTCTTCAACCATGAGGGTCCGACCCGCGGCGAGACCTTCGTCACCCGCAAGATCACCCGCGCCGTTGCCTCGATCGAGAAGGGCCTGCAGAAAACGCTCTATCTCGGCAATATCGATGCGAAGCGCGACTGGGGCCACGCCAAGGACTTCGTCGAAGGCATGTGGCTGATGCTTCAGCAGGAAGAGGCGGACGACTACGTGCTGGCCACGGGCGAAGTCCACACGGTGCGCGAGTTCGTGGAACTCGCCTTTGCCGAGGTCGGACGCTCCATCGAGTGGAAGGGCAAGGACGCGGACGAAGTCGGTTATGACGGCAAGACCGGCGAACCGCTGGTCAAGGTTGATCCGCGCTACTTCCGCCCCACCGAAGTGGAGTTGCTGCATGGCGACGCCACGAAGGCCCGCAACAAGCTTGGCTGGACCCACAAGACCCCCTTCCGCACCCTTGTGTCGGAAATGGTCGCAAGCGACATCCAGCGCGTCGAACGCGAACAGTGGCGCAAGGATCCGGGTCGTCACTAGCTGACGAAACGCTTGGATTTCACGGAGAGACCAATGAACGCGACCTCCTATGCCCTCAGCGGCAAGCGCGTCTTCATTGCCGGCCACCGGGGCATGGTGGGGTCCGCCATTGCGCGGCGCCTCGCCAGCGAGAACTGCGAAGTGCTGACGGTCAGCCGCAATGAGGTTGACCTCCGCGACCAGGCGGGCGTGCGCGCTTGGCTGGCTGACCGGAAGCCGAACGCCGTGGTTCTGGCGGCGGCCAAGGTCGGCGGCATCCTCGCCAACGACACCTATCCGGCCGATTTCCTGTTCGACAATCTGGCGATCGAAACGGCGGTGATCGAAGGCTCATTCCGTGCGGGCGTCGAGAAACTGCTGTTTCTCGGCTCTTCCTGCATCTACCCGAAGTTCGCCCCTCAGCCGATCCCGGAAGACGCCCTGCTCACCGGCTCGCTTGAGCCGACGAACGAGTGGTACGCCATCGCAAAGATCGCTGGCCTGAAGATGTGCGAGGCTTACCGCCGTCAGCACGGCGTCGACTATATTTCCGCCATGCCGACAAATCTCTACGGCCCGGGTGACAACTACGACCTTGAAAAAAGCCACGTCATCCCGGCGATGCTCCGCAAGGCGCACGATGCGCGCGAAGCTGGCGCCGCTTCCATGCCGATCTGGGGCTCTGGCGCGCCGCGCCGCGAATTCCTGCACGTCGACGACGCCGCCGATGCGATGGTCCACCTGCTGAAAACCTATTCT
>JAVBYB010000171.1 GCA_030824255.1 bacterium | reverse complement strand
GATCGATGCCGGCCTGTTCGAACAGGTGGAGGAAGCGGCGCGAGAAGATGTGCTGGCTGACCGTGATCTTGACCCGGTCCTGCGGCAGTTGCCGGCAGAATTCGCGGAAGATCTCGAGGTGGCGCCGGATATCCTTGGCCTGCGTCTGGATCTTGTCGATCAGCGTGGCCCAGGGGTAGGCGACATAGACCGCGTTATCCGGAACGTTCGCGAGTTCACGGATCTTCTTGAACGCATGCTGTTCGGTGATGGCGGGATACTGCCAGTCAGAATCGCAGGCGGTGAGGCCGGCCTCGACCGTAAGGGGCGGGAGTTCCACGATCTCCTGCGCGGTGGTGATATCGCCCATGTAGACAACCCGGTCAGGCTTATCCCCGATCGTGGCCGTTGCAGGCGTCTTGAAGCGTTTCTCGAACTGGTTCTTCACGGGCCAGAATTTCGATTCCTCGACCAGCGTGAACTGGCCATCGGGATAGCGCGTGGTGAGGCGGCGCCGGCTGATCGGGCCGTTGCCGGCCGCCGCGGTGAGGAAATTCTCGCGCTCCTCGCGCGGGACGCAGGCGTCGATCTCTTCATGGTATTTCGCGCGGCCGACAGCGGACAGCTGCCCCTCGCGAATGTTGAAGGCGGCCAGCGGCTGCGACCACTGCACCAGCGAGGCGCGCTGCGCGAAGAGGCGCCAGATATTCCAGTCTCCCGCCATGCGGAAATCGCGGATCGACTTTTCAGGCTCGATCGCCTGCCAGAGCCAGTTGCGGAAGAAGGTGCCTTCCTGCTGCACGAAATCCCAGTGAATGCCATCGCACGCGCCCGCGCGGATGGCGGCGCTGGGCAGGTAGCGGTCATAGCCGGCGACGGCGCGATTGTTGTTGAAGACGCAGACGGCGCCGCCAACCCAGGAAATCTGCTCCTTCGTGAACTGGTTGTCGACGTCGGAGACAAACGCAAAGGCGCCGGGAAGCAGGATGTCGTCGGCATTGATCCAGGTCATGAAGTCCGGGCCGTTCACATGGACATGCGAGAAGCCCTGAATAAGGGCGTCATACATGCCGATGTCGTCTTCCGACGAGAAGGTGAAGTGGATGCTGCGGCAGAAGCGGGGGCTCTCCGGATTGCGCAGCCAGCGTGACCACCATTGCAGACGGTCGAGCGTTCCGTCGGTCGAGCCGCCGTCCTTGACATGGTAGCGTATGCGGAAATTGCCCGCCTGACTGACCACGCTCTGAATTGTGCGGTCGATCGTGGCGACCGAGTTCAGGCTCGGGGTGACAATGAAGATCGTCGAAATCATCAGGATAAACAGACTTGCAAGAAGGAAAAGCGAGCCATGCGGTCAACGCAGGCGGCGTGGGCGCATTTCATCGCCCGGAAACGGGACCAGGCAGAGCCTGTAGGGGCGCATGGCGAACGCCGTGCGCTATTTGCTGAGCAACAATGACAATCCCCTTTGCTGATGCCCCGGTCATTAATGAAGAGCTCCGGCAAGATGTTCAAGTTGCAGGGCGACAATTGAGCCGGATACGATGAGGAACGGCCTGTAAAGTGCGCGGGCGCTGGACGCCATTGCTGCGGACAACCTCATCTCGACTTTGTAATATTTGTCATGCGGCGGGATCACACATGGCCTGACTGGCGCAGATGATGCTGCGGCGTCGCCCCAAAACGGGCGCGCGCCATCTATCTTCAAACACCGCTGTGACAAGCTGAATGCCCATTCCGGGCATGGTTCAGGCGGCGGTTTTCGGAGGGGTCAGCAGATCCGAGCGCTGTGCCAACGCCATGAAATCGGTCATCGAGAGATGAGGGAAGATGTCCAGCGGCGACGTCTCGGCGACGTTGAAGACACGTGCGCCGGACTCGGCGGCGCGTGCGGCGGCTTTCTCCCAGCTCTCGCGATGCATGCCGGGGACGGGATTGGGGATGTGATAGCGGTCGCCAGCCTGCTGGTAGTCGTCAAAGAAGTAATTCGGGTTACTGGTCGGCGTGCGCTCCATCTCGAGCACCTTGTCGGAGACCTGCCGCGCGTCCTCGAGCTTCTCCTGATAGTTCAGGTCGACGCCGGCGACGGCGATGAGGCGGTAACCGAAGGCAACGGCGAAGAGCAGGGAGTGGCTTCCCGTCGTGATCGGATCAAGGGCGAAGAAGGGATCGGAGGCGCGCAGCGCATCATAATTGATGATGCGCGGGGAGCTGGGAATCTGCTTGCAGATGTTGTCGCGCAGGAGGAAGCGGCGGATGCGGTTTTCTTCCACCATCTGTGCGATGGCGTCGACGTGCGAGAGACCCACGACGAGATCGAGACAGGCATAGTAGGTCGGCCGGAAGTTGATGCCGTGCCAGTAACGGTAGGCCGCATTCATGCCGACCGTCGCCATGCCGACGCGATGCAGGTCGATACCCTTGAGCGACGGTCCATTGCCGAGGATCAGTACCGGATGCGACGTCATGGCTATTCCTGCTGACTGGCGACAGGCGCTGACTGTACAAGCCGGCAGTTAGCATATCGGTAAGTTGCGGTCGTTTTCCCGTCCTGAGTCCAGGGGCCGATCATTCCCAGCCTGACCCAGTATGCGCCCTCCGGGGCGATGGCATCGATGCTGAGGTGCATCGGTTTATCATCGACGAAGGAAACGGGCGGTGATTGCCACCATTTGATGATCTTGCCGGCCTCATCCATGAAGATCGGTCCGAACTTGCAGGGCAGGAGATCGCCGGAACTGTCCAGCGACACATCCCCCGTTGCGGTCCAGGCGGAGCCGGGATGCGAGCGGAACTTCACACGCGACACGCCGCCCTGGCCAAAGCCGAACACGAGGTCGCTGCCATCCATTCCATCCACGTCGATTCCGGTGACGACACGGGCCAGATCTTCGATGCGGCTTACAAAAATGCCTTCTGCGACGGGGGTGGCAGAAGTGGTCGGCACAACGCGACGTCTAACTAACATGGTGTTTTCCAGACGAATGAGCATCCAAGTATCCGTCCAGCCCAAGGGGGATAATAGGGCTCGGGGCGCGTGCTGCAAATCCCAATATTGAATACGCCAGCATAAACATGAGACGTATACCGAGGATTGCGGTTGAGCCGCAGTCAGTTAAAACACTTCATCAGCAAAGATGACTGAAATCTGTAGAATTCGAAGTCGACGATTAGCAAAAAAGTATGTTCACAGCTTAATAGCCGAGCTTCGATTAAGTCTATCTAAGGGGATCGCGCACATCTTCGCTGTAGCTCCCTGCAATGGCGTTGCGTTCTTATCATGTCAGTCGGTCCTGCAGCCCTCTCTCGTCTTCTGTCTGGCTGCTGCGAAATCTCGCTGGAGACCGCTGGAACGTTGCGTGTTCAGGACAATGGTCCGTCCACTGACAAAGCCTTGAACCCTTCCTCCCACGCCGAGGCCGGCTCGTGAGAGGTTTGAGCATCCTGTTTCGCTGGATCATGACGCACCTTGCGCGCAGCTGGACCGCGCGGCTGGCCGCGCTCCTGCTGGTGATGACGATGGCGGCGGGTATTGCCGTCTTCATGATGCCGGAGCAGGGCGACCTTCGCCCCCTCCTGATTTCGTTGTGCGGCATGGGCGTGCTCGCGGTCGCGGGTCTCTATTTCGCGTATCGCACCATGGCCTTCGCCCGCCGCACGATTGCCGAGAATGTGGCCCTGCGCGTCTCGCTCGACGCGACCGCCGCGGCGCTTGACCGGCTCGAACGCGAAACCCGCCAGCAGGACCAGCAACTGGGCGGTGATGTAACGCGGCTGACGCGGGAAATCGATCGCAGGCTGAACGCCGGTCTCCAGCGCCTGGAGCCGCGCCTGGCGCAGATCGACGTCCTGCGCGATGACCTTGTGAATATTCACCATGCACAGGCCGGACTGTCGGCCGTCGATGCGCATACGACTGCGACGATCGAGACACTGCGCTCCGCGCTGGAGAGACGAATCCTGGATGTCTCGGCGCGGGTCGACAAGACCGGTATCGACTGGAAAGCCCAAGCCGATGTCCTGCGGCAGGAGGCGGCGGCCGCTGCGGGGCGGCAGACGCGCGACCTGGACGCCCTGATGCAGGACGTCTCGGCGCATGTCGAGAAAATGGAGGCCGACTGGCGCGCGGAGACCGATGTGCTGCGCCGGGACGCGGCTGCGGCTGCGGACCAGCAAGCGCGCGATGTATCAAGCGTTGTCGAAAAACTGGACGCAGACTGGCGCGCGGAAGCTGCTGTCTTGCGCCGTGAGGCAGCTGCTGCCGCTGAAGCGGCCGCTGCGGCTGTGGACCAGCAAGCGCGCGATCTGGACGGCCGGGTGCGCGATGTATCAAGCGCGGTCGAAAGGCAGGGCGCCGACTGGCGCGCGGAAGCTGCTGTCCTGCGCCGTGAAGCAGCCGCTGCGGCTGAAGCCACAGCTGCCGTTGCCGAAGCGACGGCCACTGCTGTGAAAACGACTGCGGCCGCCGCTGACCAGCACGTGCTCAGGCTGGAAGGCCGGATCCGCGATGTATCGGCTCTGCTCGAGGAAACCGGCGCCGGCTGGAAGGCGCAGATGGGCCGTCTGCGGGAAGAAGCCGCCGCCGCCAACGCCAATCAGGGGCGCGATATTGCGGACCTCCGTCGCCAGCAGGAGAGCGCCAGCCAGAGCGCGATGCAGCGCGCCGACAGTATCAAGTCGCTCGTTGACGGCGTGAGCGCAGAACTGAGTGAGACGCGCGCGCGTCTCAATGCGCTCGTGGGGGAGCTGCAAAAACTTGGCGCGGCGCATCAGAAAACCACTGAGCTGGCGACCGAAACATCAACCCTGCAGGCAGCGGACCGGCTTGAGCTCACGGGCCTGCAGCACGAACTCAAAACTCTGGCCGAGGTTCAGGAGAGCATCCAGGAACGCGCGGATCTTTTTGCCGAGCACGCAGTCGAAGCCGCCAGGGCGGCGGACCAGCTCGACGTTCGTCATGCGGATCTCGCGGATGCCGTGGCGCTGGCGAGTGAACGTGCTGGCCTCACGATCGAACTTGTCGGCAGGGTTGAAAGCCAGCTGCGCGCGGTGGATGCAACGGGCATCGAGACACGCGACCAGCTCAAGGCCGCAATTATCGACGGCAAGTTGCGCGATGAGCAGGCCATGGCCGTCATTTCCGCCCTGGAGCAGAAAAACAAATCGCTTGATCAGCTTGTCGCGAGCGCGACCGCAGGCGTTGCGCAGTCGGTCATCCGCGCAGACCAGCTTCGTGACGGGCTGAAGGCGATCGGCGTTGAAGCGTCGCGGATCGCCGCCGTCGTGACCGACATGGAAGGACGCCAGGGCCGCATCTCGGAAACCGTGCTGGCGGTGCGCGACGATCTGGCCAAGACGGCGTCGGCCATGCGCGATGATCTGGCGAAGACCGCTGCCGGCGTCGAAGGGCTTGCGGAAGCCCAGGCGCTGGCTGCGAGAGATATGGACGATGTACGCGAGCAGGTCGGCAGGATGGATGCGCAGCTTGCAACCGTCAGCGACGAGCAGGGCGACATGGGCGGGCGGCTTGCCTCGATCGGCAACGAACAGACCGGCCTCGGCGAAATGGTGCGATCGCTTTCCACGCGCGCGGCGGAAGCTGCATCGATCGCCGAGAGCCTTGCCGGGCGGCAGGACAGATTCATCGCCGAGCTGGCGGACGCGGCCGGGACGATCACCGCCATGGTCCGGCGTGTCGATACGCTGGACGGCGTGCTGACGGCATCGGTGGAAAAGGCGCACACGGCTGCGGCTGCGCTGGATGCGCAGGTCGGGACGCTGGCGGGACGGGTGTCGGAACAGGGCGCGCAGGCGCAGGCGCGTGAAGCGGCGCTGCGGGCGCTAATCCCGGGTCTGGAAGAGAATGCCGCCGATGTCGCGCGACGCATGGCGGAGGGGATAGGCGCCGAACAGATCGACGCCATGGACGCCGAGCTGCGCCATATCGTGCAGCTGGTGGATGATGCTGAAATTGCCTTTGCAAGCGAGATTACCCGCCTGACGGCGGATGGCGCGAAACTGGCGGCGGACACTGCTGCGGTCGGCAAGCAGGTGGGCCATGTGCAGGCGCTGCTTGAGGGCAAGGTGGGGGCCGCGCAGCACAAGGCGCTGGCGGATAAAGTCGAGCAGGATATCGCCAGGCTCAACTGCCTGTCGACGGACACCGCCCAGCTGGTGCGCCTGATGGACGATACGGAGATGGCGACGGTTGCGGAACTGACGCGACTGTCGACGGCGGTGCTGCAGCTGACGGATGCGGGCGCCATTGATGCGGTGTGGGCGCGGATCGCCGAGGTCACGGAACTGTTCGAGGGCGCGTTGAGCGATGCCGAGCAGAAGCTGGTGGAACTCAGCCGTGGCGTGGCCGGGGCGGCGACGGCGGACGATCTGGCGGATTTGCGGCGTCACCTGACATCGGCGCAAGCGGCGGTTGAACCGGCGCGCGGTGAGACGCCGCGCCATGACCGGGCTGCCGAGCTGTCGTCGCGCCTTGAATCAATCGCGCAGAAATTCGGGCCGGCGGAGACTGTGCGGGCGCTGCGCCCGGCGGATGTGAAGGTGCTGGAGACGGTCTGGGCGCCGAAGCTTTCGGTGGAGATGCCGAAGGGGGCTGCGGAGACGCTGGCCGCGCAGGCGGCCGATGTGGAACTCCGCCTGGGCGAGCCGCTGGACACACCGCTGTTCGACGCCGTGCTGCGCACGATGGTGGTGCAGGCGGCGGGCGGTGGATCGGCATCCGTGCTGTCGGTTGGCCGCACGACGGGTGTCGATGTTGCGGCGATCTTCGACGCGGTGAAGGACAAGGCCGGCCACGGCCATTTCACGCTGGTGGGTGTCGCGGGTGATCCCATGACGGGGAGCGTGCTGGCCAGCGACCGCGCCGTCCGCGCAAACCTGTCCCGCATAGGGATGGCGAACGGGCAGTATGTGGTGGCGCCGGAGACAGCGACGACAAGGACGTCGATCCGCAAGGGCTATGATGTTCTGGTTATCTGCGCCGATCGCGCCAAGCAGCTGGCCGCTGATGTCGAGACTTATGTCGGCCTGGTCCGGGCAGGGGGCTTTGTGGTCCTCGACGGACATGGCGATGACCTGACGCCTGAAGTGACGTCATTCGCGTCTGCAGCGCAGCCTGAGCTGGTTCTGCTTGGCCATGCGGGCCGCACGGCCATCTTCCGTGTGAAGAACCGGCAGGCCGCCAAAAAGGCCCCCGTGCGCAAGGCTGTCGCCAAGAAAGCTGCTGCAAAACC
>JAVBYB010000344.1 GCA_030824255.1 bacterium | reverse complement strand
ATGTTTTGGCCCATGCGTCATTACCTCGTTAGTTCCTTCCGTCTGCTCGGGGCCAGCCTTGCGGCGCTGGTGGTTGCGGCGTGTGTGCGTCTCGCGCCGCCGGCCGCCATGTCGGCTCCGCCGGAACCCCGCTTCTCGGACGGTCCCCCGGCAGACCAGCTCGCCGCCGATACGGTCGCCCATGACGACGACGCCCGCGTCGTTGCCCTGGAGGCGCGTCTGGCCGTCATCGAGGCTGAAATCATCAATCTCCGCAAGGCGCTGGATGTTCTCGGCCCCTTGCCGGACCACGCCGACCTGTTCATCCCGGTGGAGCTTTCGGAGCTGGAAGAGATATCGCCGGCAGCAACCAAGGCGCTCCTCTCGCAGGTTGCCCTGGGATGTTTCGCGGCGGCTACGGAAATTCCCGAAATCACCCTGCCGCTCAGCATCGACTATGACGCGCTGGACGAGGGCATGCGGATTTCTATTTCGGACGATGCGGCGCTGGACGCGCTCTGCGTCGAGCTGTCTGCACTGGCCGGCCCGGCCCGCGCAGTCGTTCCGATCCGGGCCTGGTAATCTTGCATGGTCGCAGCTGTCATGACTGCCCCCAACGCTGCATCTGATCGGGACGCTCCGGCGCGCTCTCGCCTTGCCCATACGATCGTCGTGGGCAACGAGAAGGGCGGCGCCGGAAAATCGACCGTTGCGATGCACCTGTCGGTGGCCCTGCTGCGCATGGGAATGACGGTCGGCATCATGGATCTCGACGTGCGCCAGCGTTCGCTCGCGCGCTATCTAGAGAACCGCTCCCGCTGGATCCGCAACACCGGCGCCCAGCTGCCCATGCCGGAAATGGTCCGCATCGACGCCAGCCAGGCGCGCGACCTCGACGCCGCCGAAGCCGAAGAATCCGCTCATTTCGAGGAAAGCCTGCGCCGCCTGTCCGAGCGCTGCAACTTCATCATCATTGACGCGCCCGGTGGTGACACCTTCCTGTCGCGTACCGCCCATTCCGCCGCCGATACGCTCATCACGCCGCTGAACGACAGCTTTGTGGACTTCGATCTGCTGGGCGACGTCGACCCGCAGACGCTCGAAGTCGCGCGCCCCAGCTTCTACGCCGAACTCGTCTGGGAGTGCCGGAAACAGAAGGCGCAGACCAGCCGCAAGCCGATCGACTGGATCGTCATGCGTAACCGCATGTCCCCGCTAGACGCCCGCAACAAGCAGCGCGTCGGCGAAGCGCTGGAAAACCTCTCCCGCCGCATCGGCTTCCGCATCTCGCCGGGCCTCAGCGAGCGCGTGATCTACCGCGAACTTTTCCCGATGGGCCTGTCCCTGCTCGATCTGATGGATTCCGGCTCCGGCGTCACCTTCACGATGAGCCACGTCGCCGCCCGCCAGGAAATCCGCGACTTGCTGATCGTCCTCAAGCTGCCGGGCCTCGAAGGCAAGGAAATCAGCTTCTAGTCGGCTCCGGCAGCGGCGCGTCTGCGGCATGCATGACTCTCGCATGGGAGCGGCTAGGAAGGCGGACAGGGAGGACGCAAATGCCAACATCCAGGAAACCCGCAAAGAAAGCCCCGGCCAAAGCCGCCAAGCCACAGAAGCGCATCGCTCAGACGCTTAACGTCAACGCGCCCGGAAAAACCTATCCCCGCGACGCCGACAAGTACGAGGCCGCCCGCAAGGCGTTCCTGAAGGTAATGCCCACGAAGGCGCCGGGCGTGACCCAGGCCGAGATGATGGTGCTGATGAAGGCCGCGCTCCCCGCCAGCGACTGGGGAACCACGCAGGGTTGGTGGGCAAAGACCGTCCAGCTGGACGCCGAAGCGCGCGGCGAGGTCATCCGCGACGGCGGCAAGCCCCTGCGCTGGATGCGTGTCAAAAAGTAAGTGCTGCGGCGGAAAGTGAAGTAGGCGAAGCCTTACTGGGCGACCGGCTGGTCCAGCACGTTCAGGGCAGGGGTCCCGCCAAGCTCGCTCGTGACCAGGATTGCGTCTTCCGCCGGGCCCGATGTCGCCGGCGTTTGTACCGGGGTCGAACCAAACATCCCGAACTGCTCCGAAGCCGGGGAGGCGTCGATCAGCGCGCCGATCGGGTCGTAGCCCTCTTCCAGCGAGCCTTCGCCGTCTCCTTCGGCGACTTCCAGCAGCTCTTCATCTTCTTCGGCCGTGCCGAGGGCGTCGCTGAACGCCGCGTCGCTATCCATGGCCGCAACCAGCGCGGCGTCCGGCTCCTGCAGCTTGCGCAATTGGGCCAGCGCCAGATCGTCCGCCGAAACATTGCCACGGGGCCCAAAGGCGATCCGGGTGCGCAGGTCAGCATCGTCCGCCGAACCGCCGCCAATCTCCAGGAAAGCCGCTTCCAGCAGGTCCGCCACATGAGCGTCGCGCGACCGGCCGGTCGACCCACCCATCATGATCGCGATAACCCGGCGGCCATTGCGCTCGGCCGAGGCCATCAGGTTGTAGCCGGAGGCGTTGGTGAAGCCGGTCTTGATGCCGTCCACACCGTCCACGCGCTTGAGAAGTTCGTTATGATTCATGTACTTGCGCTTGTTCCAGGTGAACGAGGCCAGCGCGAAGTAATTGTAGCGATCCTTGTGGTCCATGTAGATCGCCTCGCCCAGCTTCGCCATGTCGCGAGCGGTGGTGACCTGTTTCTTGTCGGGCAGGCCGGAAGCATTGCGGAACGTGGTGTTCAGCATCCCCAGTTCCCGGGCCTTGGCGTTCATCTTGGTGACGAACTTGGCTTCCGTGCCGCCCAGGTGCTCGGCGACCACGATGGCCACGTCATTGGCGGATTTGGTCACCAGGGCGCGGATCGCATCCTCGACCTTGATCGTCGTGCCGGATTTCAGTCCCAGCTTGGAAGGCTGTGCGCGGGAGGCGGCCTTGGAGACGGTCATCCGCTCGGAAAGCTTGAGCTTTCCGGCCTCGATGGCGTCGAAAACCATGTAAAGCGTCATGACCTTGGTCAGGGAGGCCGGGTGGCGGGCCTCATCGGCCGAACGGTCATGCAGGACCTGTCCGGATTCCAGGTCAACGACGATGGATGCATACTTGCTGTTCGCCCAAGCCGGCGCCGAAAAGGCGCACGCGGCGGCAAGAACCAGAATGGTCCGTCGAATCCAGGCGATCAGGGGGATCGTCTTCATACGCGGCGGAATCCTCTATCTAAACACCTACAAAGACTGGATTGAGGGTCCAATGGCGACCTTACCCAACCTTTAAGTTACGTCACCCCTGTTCCCGCATCGGACCGCTTTTTACGTCCGACTGCCCACCTTTGGGCCGTTCGCCATTCAATTGAGCCTTCCCGCCGCTTAACCGTGCATGAACTGTGCAAACTCGCCGCAGTTCGAATCCGCCCGAGGGGTCGGGGAGAGCTGCAATCTGACCGAGGACTTTGAACAAACCAAGGCAGGTACTGAGGTTCCATGGTTCACAGGTCTGCGAACACTGGTTTGGGGTAGGCCCTTTCACTTGGCCCGCGGATCAATATCTAATGGAGGGTGAACGGCAGGCCGACCAACAGGCCGGCTGCAATGTTCATCGCGAAACACCCGGGACTTCATGACAGACAAGAAACAGACACCCGGAACGACCAGGGAGCTTGGCGTCGCCACGCGCTCCAAGGCGAAGCCGAAAAAGCCGTCCCTGTACCGGGTTCTGCTGCTTAACGACGACTATACCCCCATGGAATTCGTCGTGCTGGTGCTCGAGCACATCTTCAACAAGTCGCGCGAGGAAGCGACCCGCATCATGCTTCATGTCCACAATTACGGCGTGGGCGTCTGCGGCGTTTACCCGATCGAAGTCGCCGAAACGAAAGTCACGCAGGTGATGGACCTTGCGCGCGAGCACCAGCATCCTCTCCAATGCACGAAAGAACGCGAGGACTAGAGACCCATAAATGCCCTCCCTGACCCCCAGTCTCGAACGCGCCCTCGAACGTGCCCTGCTGTACGCATCAGAACGCAAGCACGAATACGCAACGCTGGAACATCTGCTTCTGGCGTTGACCGAGGATGAGGACGCGGCCGAGGTTATGACCGCCTGCAAGCTCGACATCGAGAAGCTGCGGCGCGACCTCACCAATTACCTCGACAATGATTGCGCCTCCTTCGTCGTGGAAGAGGGCGGGCAGGTGCACCCCACCGCCGCCTTCCAGCGCGTCGTCCAGCGCGCTGTCCTCCACGTCGAAAGCTCGTCGCGTGATGAAGTCTCGGGCGCCAACGTGCTCGTCTCCATCTTCGCCGAGCGTGACAGCCATGCCGCCTATTTCCTGCAGGAGCAGGACATGACGCGCTACGACGCGGTCAATTACATCAGCCACGGCGTCGCAAAGAAGCCGGGCATGTCCAAGCCGAAGCCCGTTGAAGGAGCCGCCGAGAAAGAAGACGAACAGACAAAGCCCGTGGGCGAGGCGCTTGGCGCCTATTGCGTCGACCTCAACCAGAAGGCCCGCGAGGGCAAGACTGATCCGCTCATCGGCCGCCATGCCGAAGTCGAACGCGCGATCCAGGTCCTTTGCCGCCGCCGCAAGAACAACCCGCTTCTTGTGGGTGATCCGGGCGTCGGCAAGACGGCCATCGCCGAAGGCATGGCCAAGAAGATCGTGGACGGCGATGCGCCCAGCATTCTCGCCGACGCCGTCATCTATTCGCTCGACATGGGCGCGCTCCTCGCCGGCACCCGCTATCGCGGCGACTTCGAAGAGCGTCTGAAAGCCGTCGTGAAGGAACTGGAAGAACAGCCGAAGGCCGTGCTCTTCATCGACGAGATCCACACCGTCATTGGCGCCGGCGCCACATCCGGCGGCGCCATGGATGCCTCGAACCTGCTGAAGCCCGCGCTTCAGTCAGGCCAACTCCGCTGCATGGGCTCCACCACCTACAAGGAATACCGCCAGCACTTCGAGAAAGACCGGGCGCTCGCCCGCCGCTTCCAGAAGATCGACGTGGTTGAGCCTTCGGTGGACGACACCATCAAGATCGTGATGGGCCTCAAGCCGTACTTCGAGGAATTCCACGGCATCAAATACACCAACGATGCCATCAAGACGGCGGTCGACCTGTCGGCGAAGTACATCACCGACCGCAAGCTGCCCGACAAGGCGATCGACGTGATCGACGAGGCGGGTGCTGCCCAGTGGCTCTTGCCGGAAGGCAAGCGCCGCAAGCAGATCGGCGCGAAGGAAATCGAGGTCGTCATCTCCAAGATGGCCCGCATTCCGGCCAAGCAGGTCTCGAAGTCCGATGCCGAACAGCTCAAATCGCTCGAGACGGATCTCAAGCGCGTGGTCTTCGGTCAGGACGGCGCCATCAAGGCGCTCTCCACCGCGATCAAGCTCGCGCGGGCTGGCCTGCGTGAACCGAACAAGCCGATCGGCTGCTACCTGTTCTCCGGCCCCACCGGCGTCGGCAAGACGGAAGTGGCGAAACAGCTCTCATCCATCCTCGGCGTCGAGATGCTGCGCTTCGACATGTCGGAATACATGGAGCGCCACACGGTCTCGCGTCTCATCGGCGCGCCTCCGGGCTATGTCGGCTTCGATCAGGGCGGCCTGCTCACCGATGGCGTCGACCAGCATCCGCACTGCGTGCTGCTGCTCGACGAGATCGAGAAGGCGCACCCGGACCTGTTCAACATCCTCCTGCAGGTGATGGACAACGGCACGCTGACGGACTCGAACGGCAAGAAGGTCGACTTCAGGAACGTGATCCTCATCATGACCACGAACGCTGGCGCATCCGACGCCGCCAAGGAGTCCATTGGTTTCGGCCGCGGCAAGCGCGAGGACGAGAATGAAGAGGCGATCAAACGCCTGTTCACACCCGAATTCCGCAACCGCCTCGACGCGACGATCCCCTTCGCTGGCCTCAGCCAGGAGATCATCGAGATGGTCGTCGACAAGTTCATCCTGCAGCTGGAAGCCCAGCTGGCGGATCGCAACGTCACGATCGCGCTCACGACCAAGGCCCGCAAATGGCTCGCGACCAAGGGCTACGACGAAGCCTTCGGTGCGCGTCCGCTCGGCCGCGTCATCCAGGAGCATGTCAAGAAACCGATGGCAGACGAACTGCTCTTCGGCTCGCTCCAGAAGGGCGGCGGCGTGAAGATCGACATCGACAAGAACGATCCTGAAAAACTGTCGTTCAAGTTCATCGCCGATCCGAAACCGAGCGCGAAGGAAAAGTCAGAACCCGAAGCGGTTTGATACTGCTTCACTGAAACCGGAAGGGCGGCTCTCACGGGCCGCCCTTTTTGTTTTTCGCTGGAAGAGTCTGCGCGCTGCCCAACAATTCCTTATTGCGACCCGCCCACTGTCTCAGACGCTCCGCGTCTGGCTGGGAACGCCCCGCCATGCCTATGGCGCGGGCGTCGCGCCGTTCGGGTCCACGGCTGCGCCCTGCTGCGTCGGCCAGATCACGGGGAAGGGCGGGCCGGTCATGTCGTCCGCCGAGCAATCCTTCCAGCGAATTTCCTGCAGCGCGAAATGAACGCCATCCCATTGATAGCGCCCTTCTGATCCGCAGCCGCCATGGCCGGCGCTCTTCCGCATCGTCGTCAGCACGCCCGTGCCTGCGTCGATCTCGGCCAGGCTGGCCTCGTCCGTCGCGAACCAGCCGCTCGAGTCATAGTCGGGCAGGGAGAGAAGCTGCAACCCGTCCGTGCCGCGCATCACGAACAGCCGGTGCGTGGACGAGTAAGCGCCCTGGCCGCACGCCAGCATGACGATCGATCCATCCTCAAGACCGATCACGCGGGACTCGACCACGGCGTCGGCCGGCTTGAAGCAGCCGCCCATCGCGTCGCTCATCGTCTGTGCGGCGGCGATCAGCGCGCCGTCGCCCTGCGCCGGCGCCGATATGGCGGTTTGCGGCAAGACGCCTTCTGGTCCGCAGCCCGCAAGCAGCATGGCTGGGGCGGCCAGAGCCGCAGCAATCGTCCCGATGAGTCGCATGACTCCCTCCGCGTTTTTCGCGGCAGTGATGACCAAACATTACTGCAAATCAATGGCCATTGCGCGATCAAAACAGGATTGCGTCAGTTCGCGCGTGATCGTGTTCACCAGCTGTCGCTGCGCGGCGCGCCCGAAAACAGCTCTGTCAGGCGTCGCGCCGTGCCCTTGGACGTGCCCGCGGGCGGCGCCTTTGGGTCGAAGAACCCGACCTCGGCGATCTCGCCCCGGCTGGTGGCCTCACCCTGTGTCCATTGGGAAATCCGGTAGACCAGCACGTGAT
>JAVBYB010000120.1 GCA_030824255.1 bacterium | reverse complement strand
ATGGATCACTTCTTCCATCAGGACCGGGACGTGCGTGCCAGCGTGCGGGGAGACGAGTTCGTCACTCATTCGGCGGCCGCCTGACCCGCGCGACGCGGCTTGGCCTTGAGCAGGCTCAGGCTTTCTAGCGCCAGGGCGCGCATCTCGGCCTTCATGGCGTCATAGGCGGCCGGCTCCCAGATCTGGAAACGATCGCCCAGACCCACGAAGCGAGCCTTCTCGCTGATGCCGCCGGTGGAAAGAAGTTCCGCGTCCAGCACGATCCGTCCGCCCTCGTCGAATTTCGCCTGCCGCGCCTCGCCCATGATGTAGTTCGCCAACGCCACCCGCCGACGGTCCATCAGGTCGAGATCGCCCATCGAGTCCGCGAACTCATCCATCAGTTGCTGCCCAGCCCCCTCGATGCAGGGTTTGTCGAGCGACGGCCAAAGATAGACGGTGTCCGCCCCACCCAGCGCCTTTCGAAAGGCCGCCGGGATCGAGACCCGCTTCTTGACGTCTACGCTGCTCTCGAAAGAGGAGAGAAACATGCTCCAGATTGCCCGCTTTGCCTCGGTTCCCACATGGGATGAGGCACCCAGATTGTCCCGCCACGGGCCCCATCCGTGGAGCATCACGGGATAGCATGGGCGGGTATGGGAAACAACGGTACGTTAGGTCACCGTTAACCCTTTGACCGTCCGCGCACGGAACAAACCGGGTAGATCGGTGAGCTATAGCCGTCGGGGTGTGGATAACTGGTTTACGAGCGGTGAACTGTCACCGGAATTATCCGGCAATCACTGGCGCTTAGGCCCTGCCCCCGGGTTCGAAATGACTGTCCACAGCAATTCAGAATTCGGGTCACCCTGCGGCGGATCGCCCGTATTTCCGGACAGCGGAACAACGGGCATAACCCTCTCATTCAGGAGTTCACGGGGGGACGTAATGCGTATCTGGATTACCCTTGCGGCGAGCATGGCTCTGTCGGCCTGCGTGTCGATCGACACGTCGAACAAGTCACGCATTGTCAGCACCGATACCGAGATCGCCACGTCAACGCCCGTGGGCCAACCGCGCACTGCCGGGCTCGGCGAAACGATGCTCGCGGTCCGCAACTACACCTCCACGACCGCGACCATCGACGCCATGGAAGTGAGCGAGGCCTTCCGCCTGACCGGTTACGAGGACCGGGACTTCACCAAAGGCGAAAAGCTCGCCATCGTAGGGGAACGGAAAATCGGCGGCGAGATCTACACCATCGCCCGACCGAAAGACTGGTTTGTCGGCCTGCAGATCGCGCCTGACGGCTCGATCACCCCGGCGCTCATCAACACCGATATCGAGATGATCTACAAGGTCACGGCGACCCCCAACACGGTCCGCCTGAAGCGCGTGCCCGTCAGCGCCACGGTGACCAAGGGCGACGGCGTCAACTACGATCTAGCCTATAATGGCGTGGACGGGCAGTCGATGAAGTTCCAGTTCCGCCAGTACAAGGCGGACGATCTGGACCGCCCCACCCTCTCACAGGACTTCGCTTTCCCGGTCGGTACGAAAACCGTTACTTTCAAGGGTATAAGCGTCGAGGTGCAGACCGCCACGCCGACCGAGATCAGCTATACCGTCAGCAACCTGATGCCGGTGATGCACGTCCCCGTGGCCAACTAGCCGGGATAGAATCGATCGAGCGGCCTGTAAGCCGGGTTCTGTCCACGGCCAGGCCTCCCGAAAGAAACCCGACCGATAGGCGACCATTCCTCTGGGACGATCCTCGCGGACCGCCTCGCGCGACCAACCCGGATGGAGCGCGAAGACGCGCCTGTCGAATTTCACCCGAAGGTTTGGCTCGACGCCCATCCCTATTCGGTCTTGCTCCAGGCGGGGCTTGCCTTGCCATTCCTGTCGCCAGGAACGCGGTGCGCTCTTACCGCACCCTTTCACCCTTACCGCGGAACAAGTTCCGTGGCGGTTTGCTTTCTGTGGCGCTTTCCCTCGACCCGACGCCTTGTGAGCGCCTTGCCGGGCGGACGTTATCCGCCGCCTTGCCTTCGTGGAGCCCGGACTTTCCTCCAGCCGACAGATCACAAGGAAATGCCCGCCAGCGGTCGCCCGGCCGCCCGATCGAGCCTTTGTGATAGCACCCCCGAACCCGTTAGGCGATTCCGCCCGCGCCTGCGGCTCAAAGGTCGCATTTCAGCAATAACTGCCTTTGGTCATGGCGCGTTCAGGTTGGCCCATCTAAAAGCGGCCGAAATAACTGGAGGGTATCTATGGTCCGCACGATTGCTGTTGCACTTGGTCTCGCGCTGCTCGCCGCTCCGGCGTTTGCAGAGCCGGGTCCTGCGGAAGGCGCCGGCATCTATCAAGCGCGCTGCGCGATGTGCCACGCATCGGGCCTCGCCAACGCGCCGCTGCCTGACAAGCTCGCCACGCTCGAGAATGACAAGATCATCGAAGCCCTCACCAACCCGGTTCCGATGATGGCCGGCGCGGTCGGCGGCATGTCCGAACAGGACAAACGCGACGTCGCTGTGTTCCTCACCAAGAAGACGATGCCCGCAAAGGGCGACCTGCCGGAAGTCAAAGCCGAATAGGCTTCGGGAGCACCGGATTAATCGAAGGGCGAGACGCACCAGCGTCTCGCCCTTTTTGTTTCTGGCGCTACTGCACTCCCCACTACGCCGCGCACGCTGCCGTTGTCGCGACCATGTATGCGGTCCATGATGACGCCACATCAGGACTCCCGCGTGAAACACCCTCGCCTCACTCGACGGACACTCGCTGTCGGCGCGCTTGCGGCTGTTGCCGCGCCGGCTCTCGCGCAGGAAACACAGCCACCTCGCCTGCTCTTCATCGGCAACAGCCTCACCTACACCAACAATCTTCCGAGGCTGGTGGAAGCGGTCTTCCTCGGCGCCGGCGTCGAGGCGAGCGCCGAGATGGTCGCCATGCCGAGCATCAGCCTCTTTGATCACTGGTACTCGCCGCGTCGCGAAGCGGAGAAAGCAATCGCCAAGGGCGGATGGACAACAGTGGTCATGCAGCAGGGCCCATCCGCACAACCGGAAAGCCGCCGTGATCTTCGTAGCAGCGTGAAGCGCTTTGCCAGGTTCATCACGGATGTCGGCGCGCGGCCGGCCGTCTATTGTGTCTGGCCACAGCAATCACGCCCGGAAGACTTCGACGCAGTGACGGAATCCTATCGCCTCGCCGCCGAGGATGTAGACGGTCTCTTCATCCCTGTAGGCCCCGCCTGGCGCGCTGCGCCCGACGACATCCGGCTCTATTCGCCGGACGGCATCCACCCCACAAGCTACGGCTCCTATCTCGCGGCGCTGGTGATGTATGGCGCGCTATCTGGTAAATCGCCTGACGGCCTTCCGAGCACACTGACATTCAAGGATGGCACACGCGCGCAGCTACCGGATGATGTGGTCGCGAAGCTTCAGCGGGCAGCCGGGTCGGTACTATAGCTTCACGCCTTGCCGTCTACGCAGCAAAGCCACGTGGAACGGATATCCGGCGCTGCCCGGCAAGCGCGTGATACTCGGGAACGACAAGGTCGTCGAAGTCCCCACCACCCCGGCTCCGATGATGCATCGCAAAGAGCGATCTGCCGGAAATCCAAAGCTGAACGAGCCGCGGGGACGCCGGACAAATCAAAGGGCGAGTCACCCGTCCGCCTCGCCCCTTCTGCTATTGCCGGCGCTGCACATCAAAGCATCGGATAATCGAACAGCCGGAAGTCGTCGGCATAGATCTGGTTGATCTTCGCGATCGCGGCCGCCGATAGAACCTCACTAGGCACGACAGGCAGCGAGCGCACATTCTGGCGTGGCGCGTTGGTCACAAGCGCGCGTAGCTCCGGATCGAACGCATCCAGCCTGACGCTTGCGGCTGGCAGATCCTCGACCTTCATCACGCAGTCCACCATCAGCTCATTGCCGAGATACGCCATGTCGCGCTGGCGGACGAAATGGCTGTAGCCGAGCGTCCAGCCCTCCAGCCACTCCGGCTCGATGCTGCAGATGATGTCATTCAGAGAGGCGATGTACGCCTCACGATTGTCGCGCAGCTCTTGCACCGGATCGACATCCGGATGAAAGCGCCACCGCATCTCGTTGAACGCCGAAATCGCACGCGCATAGGGATCCCGCGTGAACATGAAGACGAAATGCGTCTCAAGCCTTGCGAAATGGTCCGGAAAAAGAGCCTTCAGCAAGGACATCGGCAGATGCGCCTTGTCCGTCTGCCGCCCGTCCACGTCGTGGAACATCCAGAAGAAATCACCCGTCGTGTCGAAAGGCATAAGTGCGCGGCGAACCGTCGTCCCCGCGCACTTCGGATTGTGAATGAAGACAAACCTGCGTGTGTCGCTGACGATCATGCGACGAGACTACCCGCGCAGCGCGCCTGTCAGCCGCTGCGTGATGATCTCGTTCGCTTCGCGCATGATGCGGTCGATCAGCTCCTTCACGGTCGGCACATCATGTATCAGGCCGGCGACCATGCCACAGCTCCAGGCGCCGGCTTCCATGTCGCCGTCCACCATCACCTTCGGATAGACGCCCGCCACCTCGTTGATGATGTCCTCGAACTTGATGCCGTTGCCGAGCTGCTTTTCTTTCTCGAGGATCTTGGTCACACCCGCATTGTTGAGCACCCGCTCGGTGTTGCGCAGCGGACGCATTACAAGACGCGTATCGAGTTCGCTCGCCTTCACCAGCGCGTCCTTCACATTCTGGTGGATCGGCGCTTCCTTCGTCGCCATGAAGCGCGTGCCCATGTTCATGCCTTCAGCACCCAGCGCCATCGCCGCGACAAGCGAGCGACCGTCAGCCATGCCGCCAGACGCCACGAACGGGATTTTCAGCTCTTCCGCCGCGCGCGGCAGCAGGATGAAGTTCGGCACATCGTCCTCGCCCGGATGCCCGCCGCACTCGAAGCCATCGACGCTCACCGCGTCGCAGCCGATCGCCTCGGCCTTCTTGGAGTGGCGCACCGAGGTGCACTTGTGGATCACCTTGACGCCTGCTTCCTTGAAGAACGGCATCACCTGCGCCGGGTTGTTGCCGGCCGTCTCCACGATCTTGATGCCTTCCTCGATGATCGTGCGTACGAAGCCCGGATAGTCCGGCGGCGTCACGGCTGGCAGGAAGGTGAGGTTCACGCCAAACGGCTTCGATGTCATTTCCCGGCACCGGCGAATCTCTTTTTTCAGCCCCTCAGGCGTCCGCTGCGTAAGGCCGGTGATGATCCCGAGCCCGCCTGCTTCGGACACCGCTGCGGCCATCTCGGCAAAGCCTACATAGTGCATCCCGCCCTGGATGATCGGATGCTCGATGCCGAACAGTTCGGTGATGCGCGTTTTCATTTCCGGCTCCGCTGTCTCAAACAGACCATGTCTGGGACAGACAAAGAACCGCCGCTCCAGACATCGTCAAGAGCGGCGGCCAGTCTCGGGTACAGAAAGTCGGCGGTAAGTCGGGGGGAGGCGCGATCAGAAGTCGGCCTGCGCCCGGATCATCAGATACTCCGGATCGGCGTCACGGAAGCCGACGGGTCCGGTGGTATCGATATCGTTGAGCACGTAGTTGAGCATCAGGCGGGTCCACTGGTTCGGATACCAGTTCAGGCCCAGCGTCATGGAATCCATCTCGCCGCCAGAAACCGCTGCGTCCGTAAGGTCCAGCGTGTTGTACCGCGCCGCAACCTCCCATGCGCCGGCGCCCTGTCCGCCTGTCGCAAATGGCGCGCTGGGCTTGAGGCGGCCGACCGTGCCCCGCTTGGCGTTGTACTCGCGCGCCTCGCCCGTGAGAAACCAGCCCAGCGAAACATATCCGCCATCGAAGGACGGTTCGACACCCGCCGCGCGCGACAGGTCTGTCTTGTTGTATTCGCCCATCAGCGTCAGCCCGCCCAGGCGGTACATCGCTTCCAGCGCGGCTGTTGTGTAGTTCTCGACGCCCGTGATGTTGCCGGTATCCAGAAGCGTTTCTCCGATCACATGGCTCTCGCCATACGCGCGGAAGCGGACTTGCTCAGCCGGCGAGTCCGGCGTGCGGTAACGATACGATCCGCCGACATGAAGCAGCATATTCTTGTCCATGACCGGCGCGAAGTGTCCCCGCGCTGCAACGGACCAGCCCTCGTCGTTGGCGGCTACAGTCGGATCCGCAACGCCGTCGCCAAACACGCCGATCTGCGCGCCCCAGTTGTCGCCGTAGGGATCGACGCTCACGCCCAGGTGGCGAAGCGTACGGAACGCCCCAATGCCCGAGCCGCCTTCCATGAAGGTGCTGGACAGATTGCCCGACATTATCTCCATGCCGTTGTTCTCGTAGAAATTGCCGACCATGATCGGCACATTCTTGATTCCGTCGAACGCGATGTAGGCGTCCTTCACGCCGAGAGAATTGTTGTCGATCGATGTCTGCAACTTGTAGCGCCATTCACCGCCGAACTTGCCGGAGAAGCCAAACCACAGATGGCGCATGTCCGTGTCATCGCCGATGTCGGCTGCGCCATCTTCCATCACCCAGCCGGCGTCAGCGATGATGCGGCCATCCACGGCGAAGGATGTCTTGCCATCGCCGGAGACGACGGACAGTCCAGGCTTCAGCGACACCTTCACCGTGTCCGGCTCCGGCTTGCCGGCCTCCACCACACGCACCGGCGTCGTCTCGGGTCCCTGCTTTGCTTCCAGCACAGCCAGTCGCTGGCTCAGCGCTTCGATCTGCGCCATCGCCTTGGCCAGCGCCTCGGCGTCCGAGGTCTGCGCCTGCGCGCCGCCTGAAAGGAACGATGCGGTCATGAGCAGCGCCGTGCTCGATGCGAGCAGCGTCATCGGTCTGTTGATTTTGGTCGTGAACATGGGATCTCCGCGACAAAGGAGTGAAACTGGATCTGGTTGGCGAATTCAGGCGTGTGGGATCAGGCCGCGACGTCGCTGATGAAGTCCGCGATGGCGCCGTTGAGGCCACCCGCGCATTCCTTCAGCTTGGCCGACAGCGCACGAACCTCTCCGGCGACGCGGCGGGTTTCTTCCACCTTGCCCTGCACGCTGGAGACGTTCTGTACCACCTGGTTGGTGTCGCTGGACACCTGCTGGATGTTGTTGGAAATTTCCGCCGTCGCCGAGCTTTGTTCCTCGACCGCAACAGCGACCGACGTCGTGTTCTGGCTGACCTCGTTCACCGACTTGCGCACCGTCGCGATGGTTTCGACAACCGAGGCAATGTCGCCCTGGATGGCCTGGATCACCGACGTGATCTCTTCCGTCGC
>JAVBYB010000099.1 GCA_030824255.1 bacterium | reverse complement strand
TGCTCGCGCAGTATGTCGACTGGCGGTTCGCTTTCATCTCCATCGGCCTGTTCGGCGTACTGCTCGCGCCCGTTTTCCGCCTGCTGGTGAAGGACCCGCCGCGCGGCCTGTTCGACACCAAGACCACGAGCGAGAAGCCCCTCGGCTTCCTGCCCGCCTGCCGCCTGGCTTTCGCAAAGCCCTCCTTCTGGCTGCTCGCCTTCGGCGCCGCCTTCTCCTCCATGGTGGGCTATGGCCTGCTCTACTGGATGCCCACCTACCTCGCGCGCTCGATGGACATGTCGCTGGTGGACCGCTCCTGGTTCCTGGCTGGCGTGCTGTTCTTCGGCGGCGTCGCCGGCATGATGCTCGGCGGCTATCTCGCGGATCGCTTCGGCGGCAAGTCGAAAGGCGCCTACGCCCTCATCCCCGCCATCGCCTTCCTGATTTCGGCCCCGCTCTATGTGCTCGGCGTTCTGACCACAGACATCACGCTCGCCTTCTTCATCTTCCTCGTGCCGCAAGCCCTCGGCCTTGTCTGGCTCGGGCCCATCATCACCGCTGTGCAGCACCTCGGCCCGGCCAACTCCCGCACGATGATCTCGGCGCTGTTCCTGCTGATCAACAACCTGATCGGCATCGCCGTCGGGACCTGGTTCTTCGGCGCCATGTCAGAGGCCCTGAAGCCGCAATTCGGTGAGGAGTCGATCAAGTACGCCTTCATCATCGGCCTGAGCTTCTATGTCGTCGCCGCGATTCTGCTGTTCCTCGCGTCCTTCCGTCTCAGGAAGGACTGGGTGGAGTAGGCGCGCGCTTCCGCAATCCCAGGGTGGGGACGAACGAGGGAAGGCGGATGGGCTACGGCCTGTCCGCCTTCCAGCGATCGGATAGAAGCTTCGCTCTTTCTTCCGCATTCACCGGTGCGTCCCTTTGGACAAGCGTCGAGTGCGTTGTGGCAGCGGAAACAAGCTCCGCCATGCCAACCAACCGCATACCGCCTTGCGCGATGGGACGCCGAACACCGAAGAGTTCGGTGAAGCGTGCACGGATAAGGATTGTCTGCCGGACTATTGGCCGGTGAATTGCGCCGGGCGCTTGGACAGGAAGGCGACGACGCCTTCGCGATGATCTTTCGTCTGGCCGGCGATGCGCTGGTTGTTGCGCTCATTGATCATGGCATCCTCGAACAAGGAATCGGCGGCCGCCCATGTCATACGACGGATCAGCGCCAACGATTTCGTGGGGCCGGCAGCCAGCGCGCGGGCAAGATCCAGCGCCGACGGCATCACCTGCTCATCCGGAACGAGGCGATTGATCATGCCCCATTCCAGCGCCTTTGCAGCTGGAATGCGCTCGCCCAGCAACATCATCTCCATTGCGCGCGCACGGCCAACCGAGCGCGCAAGAAGCCAGCTCGACCCGCCATCCGGCACGAGGCCGACGCGTGCAAACGCCTGCAGGAAAAAGGCGCCCTCGCCCGCCACCGCCATGTCGGCAGCCAGCGCAAACGAACAACCGACACCAGCGGCCGAACCTTTGACCGCAGATACCCACGGAAATGGCAGATCGCGAAAACGAAGCATCAGCGGGTTGATATGCGTCTCGAGCGACCTGCCCGCGTCGGGCGGCCCTTCGGACTGGCCCACACCCATGCCGCCAGAAAGATTCGCCCCAGAACAGAAGGCGCGGCCGGCGCCTGTCAGCACCATGGCGCGCGCCCAACCTGTGATCTCCGTTAGCGCCGCATCGATCTCCTCGATCGTCTGCAGCGTGACGGCGTTCAGCGTGGCGGGGTCGTTGAGGCGAATAATCGCCACATCACCATCGCGCTCGAGTTCGATCTTGTCGTAGGCCATGGCGTGGTCTTCCTGCATCGAGAGGATCGACCGTCACTGTACCCGCCGCGCGTACCCTGCCCAGTAGGGGCCGCGAAGGAAACCTGGCTCTTTTTTTCGGGGTAGGCTGAGAGCTGCCCCCACCGACGGCGCGAGGCCGTCACCAGGGACAACTCAAATCAACGCCTCATGCCTATTCCGCGTGCGCAGCCGGCGTATGTCCTTCGACCGGCGGCAGAATTTCCTGCTGCTTCTTCCGAGCGCCCGGCATTCGCTCCGACAGCCAGCGGGTTACCACGTAGAACACCGGCGTGAAGATCAGGCCGAAGATCGTGACGCCAAGCATACCGAAGAACACCGACGTACCGAGCGCCTGACGCATTTCCTGACCCGGACCGGACGCCAGCATCAGCGGCACAACGCCAAAGATAAAGGCGAACGACGTCATCAGGATCGGGCGCAGGCGGGTGCGTGCGGCTTCCACCGCCGCTTCGAACCGGCTCTTGCCTGCGTCCTCAGCCTGCTTCGCGAACTCCACGATAAGAATGGCGTTCTTCGATGCGAGCGCGACGAGCACCAGCAACCCGACCTGCGTCAGGATGTTGTTGTCGAACCCGCGCAGGTTCACGCCCAGGATTGCCGCAAGGATACACATCGGAACGATGAGGATCACCGCCAGCGGAAGCGTGAAAGCTTCATACTGAGCCGCCAGCACAAGGAAGACGAGCACAACGGCCATCAGGAACACGATTGGCCCCGTATTGCCCTGCGACTTCTCCTGCAGCGCCAGCTCTGTCCATTCGTAGCTGAA
This sequence comes from bacterium, assembly GCA_030824255.1. GTDB lineage: Bacteria > Pseudomonadota > Alphaproteobacteria > Caulobacterales > Hyphomonadaceae > UBA7672. The sequence goes on along the minus strand of JAVBYB010000099.1, from coordinate 4,645 downwards.
GCCTTCCGGCAGCTGCGCCGCCATCGCTTCCATTCGCGCGAGCGCCTCGCCGGATGAGACACCCGGAGCCGCAGCACCCTGGATCTCCGCCGCCGGGAACAGATTGAAGCGCACGACGCGCACCGGCCCCGTATCATCCTTCAGCGTCGCGACCGACCCGAGCGGCACCATCCCGCCCGAAGACGAGCGTACCTTCAGGTTGGCGATATCTTCCTTGTCGTCTCGCAGCGTTGGCTCCGCCTGCGCCGTCACGCGGAAGGTACGACCCAGCATGTTGAAGTCGTTCACATAGGCCGAGCCCAGATATGTACCCATCGCGCTGAAGATCTCGGACGGTTCAACGCCCAGCATCAGCGCCTTCTCGCGATCGACTTCCGCCGTCACGCGCGGGCTGCCCGTGTTGAGGCCCGGAAACACGCCGACCACGCCGGAATCCGGTTGGCTGGCTGCACCGACGATCTGGAACTGCGCCTGCTCCAGCGCGCGATAGCCTTTGCCAGACGTATCCTGCAGCATCATCTTGAAGCCGCCGCCATTGCCCATGCCCTGAACGGCGGGCGGTGCGATCACGAAGATGCTGGCTTCCTCGATGGACCCCATCGCGCCCATGATCTGCCCGGCCATGGCCTGCGCGTTCAGCGCAGTTCCACGGTCCTTCCAGGGATCAAGACGAATGAACATCGTCGCCGCGTTGGACGAGTTCGAGAAGCTCGCACCGTCCATGCCGGCGAACGCCGCCACGTCCTGCACGCCTTCCGTCTGCTTGAGTTGCTCGACCGCGCGCCGCACAACTGCATCCGTACGCTCCAGTGAAGCGCCCGGAGGCAGTTGCACGACACCGATCAGGAATCCCTGGTCCTGATCCGGGATGAAGCCCGTCGGCGTGTCGGTCATCCGCCACCCCGTCAGGCCCAAGAGGACAGCGTAGACGACCAGCATCATCGCCGACATGCGCACCAGCTTGGCCGTCAACTTGCCATAGCGGTCCGACAGCCAATCGAAGCCCTGATTGAACTTGTCAGCCACCCAGCCGAGCGGCGCAAAGATCCCGCGCCGCTTCTTCTGATCATGCACGTGCGGCTTCAGCAGCATCGCCGCCATCGCTGGCGACAGCGTTAGCGACACCAGCAGCGATACCGCCGCCGCGGTCGCAATCGCCACCGCGAACTGCCTGAAGAAGACGCCTGGAATACCGGGCATGAAAGCGGCCGGCACGAACACCGCCATCAGCACCAGGCCGATGGCCACCAGCGCACCCGAAACCTCCTCCATTGTCTTGTAGGCGGCTTCCTTGGGCGACATGCCTGCGCGTATGTTTCGCTCGACGTTCTCCACCACGACGATGGCGTCATCGACAACGATGCCCACAGCGAGCACCAGCGCGAACAGTGACAGCGAGTTGATCGAATACCCGAGCATCAACTGCACGATGAACGTGGCAACCAGCGCGATCGGGATCGCCACGATGGGAATGATCGCAGCACGCCACGTCTGCAGGAACACAATCACAACGATCATCACGAGGAAAATCGCCTCGATCAGCGTGTGCTGCACCGACTCCACCGACGCCTCGACGTACTCTGTGGGGTTGTAGGGAACCATCCAGCTGACGCCCGCCGGCAACTCGTCCTCGGCGTCCTTCATCAGTTGCAGGATCGCATGCGAAGCGTTGATCGCATTTGCTCCCGGCGACGGGGTGACCGCCATGCCGATACCCCTGTCGCCGCTGAAATACCCGCGGATGGAATAGTCCTGAGAACCAAGCTCGATCCGCGCCACGTCCTGCAGGAACGTCACCTGTCCTGTGTCAGAACGCTTGATGACGACCTTGCCAAACTCCTCGACAGTCTTCAGGCGGCCTTCCACCTGGACCGGCAGTTCGTTGGCCACGCCGCTATCGAATGGCGGCGATCCAATCGATCCGCCTGCCGCCTGGATGTTCTGCGCGCGCAGCGCCGTGACGATCTCGTTCGCCGTCAGGTCGCGCGCCGCCGCCTTGCCCGGATCGATCCAAACCCGCATCGAGTAAAGACCGCCGCCAAACACCTGCACGCCGCCCACGCCCTGCACGCGCAGCAGCCGGTCCTTGAGCACGGAGTTCGCGAAGTTGCCGATCTCGTCGATGTTGACGTTCGGATCCTTTGACGTCAGCGCCACGAGCAGAAGGAAGCCTGTATCCTGCTTCAGAACCTGAACGCCGCCCTGGCGTACCTGTTCGGGCAGGCGCGGCTCAGCCAGCGCCACGCGGTTCTGCACCAGCACCTGCGCCGTATCGAGGTTTGTCCCGGGCTTGAACGTCACCGTGATCTGCGCGAGGCCGTTGGTCGAGCCCGACGTGATGTACAGCATGTTCTCGACGCCGTTGATCTCCTGCTCGATCGGCGCCGCAACAGTCTCGGCCACCGTCTCGGCTGAGGCGCCGGGATAGCCCGCCATCACCATCACCGATGGCGGGGCAATGTCCGGATACTGCGCCAGTGGAAGCGCGGGGAAAGCAAAGATCCCCATCAGCGTGATGAATACCGATACCACGCCGGCAAAGATCGGCCGGTCGATGAAGAATCGCGAGAACCGCATGGGGAGGCGTCCTGTGCAGACGCGCCGGCTCTCATGTCCGGTCACGTCCAGATTATGATTGGGTCGTCGTTACGTGGCGCTTGCTATTGCTTGCGCGTACCGGTTTCGAGCTCGGCCGTGCTGGTCAACGTCGTTGAACGCGCATCGACCACGGCGCCGGGCATGGCCCGCTGCACGCCATTGATTATCACGCGGTCATCCGCGCCCAGACCTGACCGAACGACACGCATGCCATTCAGCACCGGGCCGACTTCCAGCGTCTTGGCCTCGACGGTTCCATTCGCAGCCACGACCAGCGCGGTCTTCTCAGCGCCGGCCGCCACGACCGCCGTTTCAGGGATCAGCATGGCGCCGTAGGTCGCCGAGCTTTCCACGCGCGCGCGGCCGAACATACCGGGCTTCAGGAAGCCATCCGGGTTGGAGATTTTCGCGCGCATCCGGATCGAGCCAGACGATGCATCGACCTGCGCATCGGAGAAGTCGACCGTGCCGGTCCAGGCGTAGGCATTCTCATCCTGCAGCCGGATTTCCACCTTACCGCCCGTCTTCAGCGCCTGGCGCTGGTAGCGCAGCAGCTGGGCCTCAGAGGCCTCGAATTCAAAGTGGATGGGATCAGCGTTGACGATCTCCGTAAGAAGGTCAGCCTGCGATGTGCCGCCAGAGATAACGTTGCCCGCATCGACGCGGCGATCAGAAACAAAGCCGGATGCCGGCGCCGTCACGCGCGTGAACTCCAGGTCCAGCTTGCGCGAAGAGACGGCAGCCTCGGCAATCTCGAGATTGGCAAGACGCTGGTCGTAATCCTGCCGGGAGATTGCGCCGTCCTTCATCAGGATTTCCGCGCGTTCGAAGGCGCGGCGCGCCAACGCGACGTCGGCCTGAGCGGAAGCCAATGCAGCCTGCGCGGGCCGCTGGTCGAGCGTGAACAGCAGTTGTCCCTTCTGGACACGCTGGCCTTCGGTGAAGTGAGCAGCCTGGATGAAACCACCCGCACGGGCGCGAACTTCAACGCGCTGCGCAGCCTGGAATCGGCCCGTGAACTCATCCCAGTCGGTCACTTGTTGGGAAAGAGGGGTCGCCACCGAAACCTGCGGAGCAGGCGGCGCTGCCGGGGCCGCAACGCTTGGGGAGCAGGCGGCGAGTGCCGTAGCGGCAACTGTCGCGCCGAGTACGAACTTGAAATTATTCAGCATTTTTAGCCTCGGGGGAGGAGATGCGCCCGTTTGCGGGGTCACTTACTTATTGTGGGTAGGCGGTATGCGTCCGAATTCTTTTGCCCGCTTGAAGTCAACGGGCGTTGACATAGATTGCTTTTACCAGCCAGATGTCAACAGGTGTTGACTAAATTTTTCGCGACTTAGAGGTTCGATGTCGATCAGCGACCTTGTTATCCGGAAACGTGACGCCGCCGCGACACGCGCGGCGCTTCTCAAGGCCGCGACCGCCAAGTTTGTCGCCGAAACCTATGACAATGTGAGCCTCCGAACCATCGCCGCCGACGCTGGCGTCGATGTCTCCCTCGTCTCCCGCTACTTCGGCGGCAAGGAGGAGCTGTTCAAGGCCGTCCTCGATAATTGTCCGCCGCCGGACGAACTTTTCGTAGGCGACCCGGCAGACTTCGGGGAACGGCTGTCGCGCATGTTGATCGAAGATCCGATGCGGCAGGACAAGCCTGACATCTTCCTGATCATGCTGCGTTCTTCCGACCATCCGATCGCCGCCGCGGCCATTCGCATGTCCAGCGAAGAACGCTTCTATGGCCCGTTCGAAAAATTCCTCGGCGGTGAAAACGTCGCCGAGCGCGCCCGCCTCGCTGCCAGCATCATCAAGGGCGTCGTGATGGATCGCCTTATCGCAGACGATCTCGGCCTGCCGCCCGAAGCGCGCGAGCGCTTTCGCGTACGCCTCGCCCGCACACTTCAGGCCGTGGTCACGCCTTAAGCCCGCACACCATTCTCTTCCTGCGCGCCACGTGGCCAAGCCACGCGCCGCAACGGCTTGCCGGTCCAGTCAGGACCCTGCCGGTGGCTGGTGAAGATGATGGCGCGGTCGCCCTCGCCCACCCATC
>JAVBYB010000417.1 GCA_030824255.1 bacterium | reverse complement strand
CTGGGATGGATCTCGCCCAGCTTCTCCTGCCCACTGCCCAGCGCATGGCCAATGCAGCGCGCGTCGCCGCCCTGCCCCATTTCCGCTCGCGCGCGACCAGCGCCGAGAACAAGGCCGCTACCGGCTACGACCCGGTGACGGAGGCCGACCGCGCCGCCGAACGCGCCATGCGGGAAGTTCTGGCGACGGAACGTCCTGACGACACCATCGAGGGCGAGGAGTACGGCTCGCAGACGGGCGCCTCGGGCGTCACCTGGTATCTCGACCCGATCGACGGCACCCGCGCCTTCGTGGCGGGCCTGACGTCGTGGACCACGCTGATCGGCGCCACCGAAGGCGAAAAACCCATACTGGGGATCATCGACCAGCCCTGGCTGGACGAACGCTATGTTGGCCTGACCGCATCCAGCCCCGCCTCCTGGATAGAAGGACGCGGCGAAAAGACCGCCCTCAAGGTCGGCGACTGCCAGAAGCTGACAGACGCGATCCTCTCGACCACAGACCCCTTCATCCTGACCGCGCCCGAACGCGGCGCGTTTGAACATATCCGCGCCACCGCGCGACTCACCCGCTATGGCCTCGACGCCTACGCCTATGCGCGGCTGGCGGCGGGAACGATCGACATGGTGACGGAAAGCGGCCTGAAGGCCCATGACGTCGCCGCCCTGATCCCGGTCATCGAGGGAGCCGGCGGCGTCGTCACCAACTGGCGGGGCGACAAACCGCAGCTGGGCGGGCAGATTGCAGCCGCCGCCAACCGGCGCATCCTCGACGAAGCGCTGATCTCGCTCCGGCGTTCCGCGCTCTGACCCCCTACAGGATTGACCGCATGACCCCCCTGCTTCTCAACGCCGCCCGCGCTTTCGCGATGGTCTCGTTCGCCGATGGCAGACTTGCCCCGACCGAAGCCCAGCGCTTTGCCAGATTGGCGTCCAGCGATCCGGCCTTCACCAATGCCGGCCACGCGGAGATTGCCGATGCCTGGACACAGGCCTCCCGCGAGGTTCATGAAGCCAACAGCTTCGGCAGCGCACTGGTCACGATCCGCAGCGAAGTCTCCGGCGACGGCGACAAGGCCGTGGTGATGCGTCTGGCGCAGGCTGCAATCGTGGCGGACGGAAAGCTCGAGCTGCAGGAAAACAAGGCGATCGGGATGCTGGCCGACGCACTTGGCCTAAAGCCCGAAGATTATTGATTTCTCCGGGAACGAAGCGTCCTCCGGCGCGTACCCACGTTTGCTGTACTGGGAGGACGCTTGAGACCGCGCGCGGGAACACACCCTGTTACGCTCGAACCGAGCAGTGTCGTGGAAATCATGGCGCTGGCCCGCGAGCATGACGACATGATGAAGGAAGCGCGGCAGGATCTGTTCCGCGCCCAGACAAAGTTGAAGGCCGAGCGCACCTGGCGCTGGCCGATCCGCGTGGCGTGCGTGGCGCTCGGCGCCGTGGGCCTCGCCGCCTACCAGAACGAAGCCATACGCGAGCAGGCATCTACATTCGTCAGCGGCTTCTTTACCCACATGCGCGCAAGCGGCGTCGAGACGGCCGTGGCGGTCCTGATCGGCTCCGTGGTGATACTGGCGGCCGCGTTTCTTGTCCGCAGGCTGCTCGCCGGTCCGTCGCCCGAAGAGAAAGCCCGCAAGCTGATGGAACAGTTTGGCCAGTCCGATGGCGTTGCAGCTTACGTGTTCTCCGCGCACGACAATGTGGAAGACGAAGCCGCGATGATCGGCGCCCTCACCCGCCCCAGCAACAAGCAGATCCGCCAGCGTCGCCTGACCAGCTCCAACCGCCTGCTGGCAGCCTCGATGTCGCGCGTGCTCAACCGTCCGTTCGAGACGGAGAATGATCGCCGCTTGCGGCAGATGGTCGAGGGCGACGCCCCGCTGAAGAGCGAAAGCGCCTAGACGCCCGCCTGCGTGCAGAGTTCGTCGAAAGCCTGCCAGAAGATGGCGCGGCGTTCGTCCGTCTCCATGAAGATCTCGTGGCTTGCGCCCTGCACCGGCAGGTGGCGCGCGTTGGGCAGCAGGGCCGCGACACGAGGCGCCGCCAGCGGATCAACGATGGCTTCTTCGCTCGCCGTGGCGACCAGCATTGGCATAGCCTTCACCCGGTCGAGCGCACCGGGCTTCAGGAAGCCCTCGCAGACATCGAGCGAGGCGACGACCCACCCGATCGTCGGCTGGCCCAGCTCAAGGCCGGGTTCAGCGTTGACGAGACGGCGATAGAGGCCCCAGCGCCCGAAGTCGTGCGTGAACGGATTGCCCTCGAACACCTCTTCCTTCGTTTCCGGCTGCGCCGGGAATGTGCCGAGGCCGAATGCGTTCACGGTGCGCGCGAAGGTCTGCAGCGCGGGAGGCACGGGAATGCCCCACATCGGCGCAGAGAACGCTGCAAGCTTCGCTTCCAGCCTGCCCGTGCGCATGGCCTCCAGCGAAATCGCGCTGCCCATGGAGTGCGCGACGACGATGCGCGGCTCGGGCGCGCGATCCTTGATCGCGTCGAGCCCGCGCACGAGGCCGTCCACATAGGTATTGAAACTGGTGACGTGGCCACGGATCGGATTCTTCAGCGGCCGATCCGAGAGCCCCTGCCCCGGCCAGTCGAAGCAGGCGATGGCGAAGCCCTTCGCCTGCAGAACCCGCTGCACCTCGAAATACTTCTCGATCGATTCGGTGCGGCCCGGACAGACGACGGCCAGCGCGCGGGCGCTGGCCGTGATTGCCGGAGCGTAGAGCATGCGGAGGCGGATGCCGCCCTCGCCCTTGTACCAGATGATCTCGGCGCCTTCCGGAGGCGGATTGCCGGGCACAAGGACCATGTCCCCGCCCCGGCCCGCTTCCGGCGATGCGCCGTCGCCCATCGGTCTACTTCAGCTTGGAGAACAGGGACTGCAGCTTCATGGCGACGCCCATGTCGCCGGCGACCTTCAGCTTGCCCTGCATGAACGCCATCGTCGGGTCGAGCGCGCCCTGGGCGAGCTTGAGGAAGTCGTCGAAGGCGACGGAGACGGTGGCGTCGGCGGCGCCGTCTTCGTTGGTGGCCTTGCCGGCCGCGCCGTCGATCAGCAGCTTGCCGACCGAGCCGAAGTCGAATTTCACTTTCTTGTCGAAGCCCGTGCCGGCGGTGAGAGCTTCCTGAACCTTCGAGGTAAGGGCGGCGAGATCCATTGTGACAGCTCCTGTGTCGATTTACCTGTACGTTTGTCGCGCAGCCCACGGCCGAGCGCAACGCAGAATGTGGACGACCCACTCGCGCCCTGCCCGTCGCCTCGCTAGGTTCGGGTTCAGGGAGACCCCATGAGCTGGAAAAGCCACATCGACGAATTGCGGGCGCGCGAGCGGCTGGCCGAGCAGATGGGAGGCGAGGAACGCGTCTCCCGGCAGCGCGGCATGGGCAAGCTGACGGTACGTGAGCGGGTGGCCTTCCTGGCCGACCCCGGCAGCTTCCACGAGGTCGGCAAGATCGCGGGCAAGGCCGGCTATGGACCTGATGAGCAGATCGCGGAATTCCTGCCCGCCACGATGGTGTTCGGGCGCGCGACGCTGGACGGGCGGCCGGCTGTGATTCTCGGCGATGATTTCACCGTGCGCGGCGGCGCGTCGGATGCCTCCATCGCAGGCAAGATGCTGATGGCCGAGCAGATGGCCCACGAATACGGCATGCCGATCGTGCGCATGATCGACGGCACGGGCGGCGGCGGCTCCGTCAAGTCGATGGAAGCCAATCCACGCACCTACATTCCGACAACGCCCGCATGGGAATGGCTGGTGGCCAACATGGCGCGCTCGCCCGTCGTCTCGCTGGCGCTGGGCCCGTGCGCGGGTCTTGGCGCGGGGCGCGTGGCGGCGAGCCACTTCTCGGTGATGGTGAAGGGCTTGAGCCAGGTGTTCGTGGCCGGGCCGCCGGTGGCGAAGGCGATTGGCGAGACCGTCGACAAGGAAGGCCTGGGCGGCTGGGAGATTCAGGGCCGCAATGGCGTCGTCGACAACGTCGTCAATTCGGAACACGAAGCCTTCGCGCAGGCACGGCGCTTTCTCTCCTACCTGCCCGCAAACGTGGAAGAGCTTCCGCCGGTTCTTGCCTCTGATGACGATCCGAACCGTAAGGAAGACTTCCTGATCGACATCGTGCCCAAGGACGGCAAGACGCCCTACATGCCGCGCAGGATCATCGAGGCGGTTTGCGATCGCGGCCAAGACGGCAAATCAAGTTTCTTCGAGATCGGCGCGCTGTGGGGACGTCAGGTCGTCACCGGCCTTGCGCGCATCGACGGGCATCCGGTCGCGATCATCGCGGGCGATCCATTCTTCCTCGATGGCGCATGGACGGCGGATGCGTGCGACAAGGTTATCCGGCACATCGATCTGGCGGACACATTTCACCTGCCGGTGATCCATTTCGTCGATTGCCCCGGCTTTGCCGTCGGCGTGAAGCACGAGAAATCCGGCGTGACGCGGAAAGGCGTGCGCGCAATGGCGGCCATCTATCAGGCGCAGACGCCGATCCTGCCGGTCGTCATCCGCAAGGCCTATGGCCTCGCAGGCTCGGCGATGTTCAATCCGACGAAGACGCGCTGGCGCTATTGCTGGCCGTCAGGCGACTGGGGCAGCCTGCCGATGGCGGGCGGCATCGAGGCCGCCTACAAGCGGCAGCTTGAAGCAGCGGACGATCCGGAAGCCGAGCTGAAAGCCCTCTATGCCAGGTTCGAAGCGATGCGCTCGCCCTTCCGCACGGCCGAAGCCTTCATCGCGGAGGAGATCATCGACCCGCGCGATACGCGGCCGCTGGTGGCGGACTTTGTGCGCCATGCCTATCGCGTGCTGAAGACAGGTCCGCGCGCAAACGGCATGCGGCCATAGCAGGCGATCACACCCTCAGAACGGATTCTGAAGGATATCCTGCCACTCGGGATGCTTCTCCAGCGTCGCCTTCGTGAACGGGCAAAGCGGGATCACCTTGAGGCCCCGTGCGCGCACATCGTGCACCATGTACTCGACCAGCGCCTTGCCGACGCCGAGGCCGCCGAGTTCGGTCGGCACGCCGGTGTGGTCGATTATCTGGATCTTCTCGCCGGCCTTGGAGAAGGTCATCTCGGCCTCGGGCTTGCCTTCGATGCGGGCGACGTAACGGCCGCCTGTGGGATTGTCCTCGCGCGTGATCGCGATCTCGACGTGCGGTACCTCAACCATGGCGGACTCCTTGCTCGACCAGCCCTATTTGGGGTCAGGCCCAATCTGGGTTCAGGCCCTATGTGGCGTCAGGCAAACAGCGAGTCCACCAGGTCCTGTTCAGCAGATTGCTGCAGGAGGGGCGCCGCCTTGCCGCCATTGATCACGCCGCCGAGGCGGGCGATGTCGGCGAAGATGCCGGCGGCCTCGCTGGCGATCTCGCCTGCGAGGTCAGGGGCGTCAGCAAGCCGTTGCTGGACGCCAGCGATGCGCGAATCGAGGTCGGCCTGGGCGATGCGGAATTCCCGTTTGACCTCGGCGGAGGCGAGCACATAGGCCGCAATCGCAAGGCCGCGCTCGCTGAAGCCCGAATTGTGAAAATGCGTGGGGTAGCCGACCGGATGCCACTCCAGGATGGCCTCACGCATGTCGGGCATGTCGCTCAATGTGGCGACCAGCATGGCTATCTCGTTGTAATGATTGAGATAGTCGGTCGCGAGCCCGGTGACGGGGTTGATGTTCGCGGCCCGCAGCCTCGCTGAACTCAGGGTGGAGGCCGGTTGCATCAGCGCGCGCTCGATAGGGGTGCGTTCAATCTGACCCTGCGACGGGAGGATTTACGGGCGCTTAAGCGCCGGGGTAGGCAGGACGCCATGCGTGATTTCATTTTCTTCCCGCTTGCGGCCGCGCTGGCCAGCGCCTTCGTCTTCGTGGCGATTGATCCCTATGGCGAGCGCCTGCCGAGCGGGCCGGTGAGCGCGGGCGGGCGGGATGCGCTGGACGTCACGATCACGGGCAAGGAGCTGAACCGTGTCATCGTCGGCGATCTGGGCGGGGTGGATATCGACCTGATCTCGCCGGAGGGCGGCGCGCCCTTCCTGCGCATCGACCGCCAGTCGACGGCCAATTACGAGGACCCGCGCCTCGGCCCGCATCTCGTGCTGGCGGAAGACCTCGAATTCGCACTGGAATCGCGGCCGATCGAGGTGATCATCGAGGCGCGCTCCACCGGTGAATTCCCGGCGAGCCAGTTCGAAGCCAACTATTTCGCGAAGGTGGAAGGCGAGAGCGGCTGGCAACCCTTCACGCTGACAGCTGAATTCCAGCCCTACACCCTCACCTTCTTCACGCCCCGCCGCGGCCGCGAGGAAGGCTATGACTATGTCGGCATCCGTCCCGTGTCGCCCGACAAGCATCGCGTGATGGACGTGCGCTCGGTGCAGATCCGCGCGGCCGGCGACAAGGGCGCGCCGCCGGTCACGCCGTCGCCGGGCCCGATGTAGCCGCTTAGCCGTTGAAGCTGCGCACCGCCTCGATGACCGTGTTCTGGTCCGCTTCCGACAGGTAGGGGTGCATCGGCAGCGACATCACGCGATTGCGGATATCCTCAGTCACCGGCAGGCCGCCCGGCGCCGTCGGATAAACCGAATAGACGTCCTGCATGTGAATCGGGATCGGATAGTAGATCGCCGTTGGCACGCCCGCCGTCTTCAGGTGCGCGATCAGCCCATCGCGATTGTCGCTCTCGATCGTGTACTGCGCCCAGTTCGAGAAACCGCCCGCGATCACGCTCGGCACGCGCCGCACATGGCTCGCCAGCCCGGCATTGTAGCGCGCTGCGATCGCATCGCGCTTCTGCAACTCGTCCGGATAGATTTTCAGTTTCTCCGACAGGATGGCGGCCTGCAGCGCATCCAGCCGCGAGTTCACGCCGATGCGCATGTTCAGATAGCGCGGATCGTTGTCGTACTTCTTCGCGGCCATGTCTTCCGCGCTGGCTTTGCCATGGATGCGGATCGAGTCGATCAGGCCTGCCAGCGAATCGTCGTTCGTCAGAACCGCGCCGCCATCGCCATAGCAGCCGAGCGGCTTGGCGGGGAAGAACGACGCCGTCGCCACATCCGCCCAGTCCAGCGGCTGCTTGCCATGCAGCGTGCAGCCAAAGCCCTGCGCCTGGTCCGCGATCAGCTTCAGCCCATGTTTCTTCGCAATCGCCGAAATCGCCGGATAATCCGCCGGCTGCCCGAACAGGTCGACCGCAATGATCGCACGGGGCTTGAGCTTGCCGTCCGTCTTCACCTGCGCGATCGCCGCCTCGAGGCTGGCCG
>JAVBYB010000445.1 GCA_030824255.1 bacterium | reverse complement strand
TCGTGAACAGGATGTAGCGCTGCACATGCTCGAACGGCGTGCCGGTGTAGTGCTTCAGCCGCTGCAGGGAAAAGTCGATCCGCCCCGCGTCGAACAGCGCCAGCGGCCGGACCCCGTCCGTGTTGAAGAACCCGCCATCCTGGATTTCGGCGTCGATCACCTCGTCGCCGATCAGGTCCAGCCGCGGCGTCGGGAACCAGCGCGCAAACTCCGCCGGCGGCAGCGCCTCCGCATCAATGCTGGACGCGTGCTCCAGCACGTACGGATAGGGAATCTCCGTCTTCGACACGACAACGTCGAGCGTCACGGGGAAGTCTTCGCAGATCTGTTCCAGCTGTTCGAGGAAATAGGTCCGGAAGAAAGCCGGCTGCGTGATCGTGCTCACATAGAGCCCGCCCTCGGACAGCTTGGCGAAAGCCCGCGACAGCGGCGGCACAGGCCCGGCCGGATCGTAGGCGAGCCGAAGCTCCGGATAACAGAAATCCCCTCGCGCCCGCGCATTGGGATCGGGCGTCTGCCCTTTTGTCACGAACGCTTCGAGCGCCGCGCGCAGCTTCGCGACCGCCGCGTTGTAAAGCTCGGTCGCTTTGTCGATAGCCTGAACTGGTGTGAGGTTCCCCGTCATTGCGGGTTCCTAAAGCCGCCCGGCGAGACAGTCAACGCTTGTCCCCGCAGCACTTGCGCCCTGCCCGGCAACGACCATTTTCCGCCCATCCTTGCCCCGCAAACCCCGTCATGGAATGGTCGCGGCGGGGATGTTGATGACCGCCACGCCGAACGAACCACCCGCCCTTCCGCCGGAAGCAGCGCCTCCTGCGGCAGCTGTGCGTCCGCCGCCCCCGCTACGCATCTCCCTCCTCGGCCGCATCACCCATCACCTGCGCACGCAGAACTGGACCGCCGTCGTCATCGAGTTCGTTGTGGTCGTTGTCGGGGTGTTCCTGGGTTTCCAGCTCAACAACTGGAATGAGGAGCGCCTGGAGGCCGACAAGCGCGCCGGGATCATCGGGGCGATCATCACCAATCTCGACGACTCGATCGGCGTGCAGATGAAGATGGTCGGCGAAATCGAGAAAGGTCTGGCCGACTGGAAGACGGCCTATTCCGCGGACGAAAAGCCGATCCCGTACTATTTCCGCATCGGGGGGTCAGACACGGCGCCAACTGTCTGGACGACCTTCGAGCAGATGCAGCTGACCGAGCTTCTCGATCCCGTCACACTGTTCGATCTCGCCTTCTTCTATTCCGAACTGGATGGCGTCGGACGAAAATACCTGCGCTACGTAACTTTCGTGGAAGACGAGGTGCTGCCCCGCGAAGTCGCTGGCAGCGAGGCGTTCTACGGATCGGACGGCAGTCTCCTGCCGCAGTTCCAAGCCAACATGGACAGGCTGCGAGACTTCCAGACGGAAACCGTGCGCCAGACGGACTGGGCGCGCTGCCTGATCTATCGCTTGGAAGCCAGGACCATCTTCGAAGACACCTGCCGCCGCGCCGGCTATGTTCTCGAAGGCATGCCCGCGACCCGTCGCACACCATGATCGACAAGCCCGCTTCTGAACCAGCTCCAGAACCCGCGCCCGCACCTCTGCGCATCTCCCTCCTCGGACGCATCACGCATCACCTGCGCACGCAGAACTGGACCGCCGTCGTCATCGAGTTCGTTGTCGTCGTCTTCGGCGTCTTCCTCGGCTTCCAGCTCACCGCCTGGAACACCGACCTTGCCAACCAGCGACGTGAAGCCGGTATCCTCCGCGATATCGCCGCCGACCTGAAGGAAGACCGCCAGCAGATCGGCACAGCCAGCACTGTCACCCTGCGCCGCCTCTCCGCCGCGCACTATGTGATCGAGCAGGCGACTGGAAAGTCCATATCCCGGCTGAATACGCAGACTGCCTCAACTGCGTCAGTGAACCTGACCGGCACGCTGCCCATCCCCGAACTCCCCCCGCTCGACGATGGGGCCCGCCGCGCGCTCTGGGGCGCGATGGTGACAGGCATTTACCCGACACCCAGCACCACCTCGTTCGATACCCTGATCGGCGCTGGCGAGATCGGCCTCATCCGTGATCCCGGCCTGGTCCGCGAAATCCAGAATTATCGCGTCGTCATCGCCAGCTACATCGCCACGCAGAACCAGTCGCTGCGCCCCATGATCAACGACGTGCGCGCCGTCGGCGAGAGCTACGGCCTCGCCGCCTTCGCCGATATCGACGAAGCCGCTTTCCTCAAGCTCGTCAGCGAAACACCCCACCTGCGCGCCACGATCGAGTCCCAGCTGGGCTGGATGGCGCTGCAGCTGACGCAGCTCCAGTCGGTCGACGCCACCGCCGCCGCCCTCCTCACCCGCATCGAAGCCGTCATTGCGGAGTAACGCTCACCCCCGCGCGAGAACCACAACTGCATCGCTCGCCGTGTAGCGCCGCACTTCATGACGCGGCGGGTTCACCACCACGCCGCCCATGCGCCTGTCCTCGCCTTCGCCAGCTGCGATCTTGTGGCCGAAAGCCACCTCGCCCCTGCGCCGCGCCGCCTCGATGATCGTGTAGAAGCTCACCGGCCCGTCGACCGACACATAGTCCGTCACCGGTCGGATATAGACTTCGGAACCATCCTCATCGAGCAGGTCTGCGAAGATCGCGGAGATGTACTTGTTCTCCGACGCCTGCGCGAGCATCAGGCTGACCAGCTGGTTGCTGACCACGAAATCGTCTGCCCGCGTCACCTCCGCGAGCGCCCGGTTGCGCGCATCCAGCATCTCGCTCACGACGTTGATCCGCTTGCCCGCCGCCTCCGACAACTTGCGCAGCTGCAACAGCGTCACCAGCGTGCGCGTATCTGCGGACTGCGCCGGCATGTTGTCTGTGTAGGCCAGCACGATCACATGATCATACGACGTTACGTCCAGCGGCTTCAGCGTCGCCTCGCGCGTCGTGTCCTTCACCTGGTGCGTGATCGACAGCGTGTCGAACGCCCCTTCGATGCGCGCCACTTCCGCTTCGAACTGCGGTGCGTCAGCCACAATCGTCAGCGCCGACCCGGACAATGTGTAGCGCGACAGCTCGTAGGCAATCGCCGCGCCCCTGCGGTTCCATCCGAGCATGAGTATGCGCTTCGGATTGGCTTCAGACGGCTGCCGGTCGCAGATCGCAGACACGTCGATGGCGTCCCGCGCGCCGCGCCGCGTGCGAATGCTCAGCCTGTCGAGCGCCACCACGATCGCCTTGTCGCCTTCGCCTATCATCGTATCCATCGGCGGGTTGAGCTGTACGCCCGCCTCGCCCGCAAGCCCGATCAGCGCGCCCTCCTCGAACACACTCAACGCATCTCCGAACGTCATGCCCGCGATGCCATCCACGGTCTCGGTATAGATCTCGTTTCCCTCGAAGCTCAGCAGGTCGGCGAATACGCCGCTCAGGCCAGACTGCCGCGTAGACTGCACAAGGATGCGCGAGATCAGGTCATCGGCGAGCACGACCTGCACTTCATTGCCGCCCACTGTCCGCGCCAGCTCGATGTTCCGCGCCTCGCGTATCTCCGCCACGATCTGGAAGGGCAGCGCCCCGCGTCCCGGTCCGTTCGTGATGGCGAGGATTGTCTTGATCACCTGCGCGTCGGGATCATCCCCCTCCGGCGCCAGCACGATGATCGACTTCGCCGCCCCCGGATTGACGATGGCGAGGTCGGTAAGGTCGCACGGATCGCCGCTCCGGCAGATCACGTTCACGCCTTTCAGCCTCGGCGCCTTGGCTGCGATCTCGTCCTCCATCTCCACCTTGTCGCGCGTCCCGAGGATGACGATCTGCGAGGGCTTGCCCCCCATGTTCGCCAGCGCCAGCTCGTTCACGATATCCACGATGGAAGGCGACCAGTTCAGGATGATCGTGTGGCCCTGCTCCAGGACGCGCGAACGTCCCTTGCGCAGCTCCGCAATCTTCGCCTCAAGGCCCGTCGAGAGCACGCCAATGAGCGCGGAAAAGATGAAGATGCCAGCGATCGTCACCGTCAGCATGACGATCCGGTAGGGCCAGCCGAAGTCCCCGCCCACCGTGCCCGAGTCGAGCGTGCGCATCAGCGATTCCCACGCCGTCTCGATGAAGCCGTGCCGCTCGCCATCCTCCGGCGTGATGCCCACGACAACGATGAACAGGCTCGCGACGACAATGATCGCCAGCGACAGCGCCGCCAGCCATCCAATCAGCGCCACCGTCCCCGCCGACATGCTCCGGTCGAACAGGTATTGCGCCCGCTCGCGAAAGCTCGGCCCCTGCTGCGCGTCACGCTCGTCCATGCTCGAATCCCTGAAGCAACTCAGGAACTCTCGCCACGCCCCCCGCGCCAGCGCAAGCCGCCCAATCGTCCTTGCACTGTCATTCTGTCAAATCGGACGTTCCGCGATCATCCGAAGGAGAGCGCGAATGGATGAAGGTTTGCGGCCTCTTCAGCGCGTCGCGCTTTCGGACAGCATAACAAGGCGCAACCCGACGCTAATCCAGCTTGCCGAGACCGCCGACCACCTTGTCGAACAGCTTCAGCGCCACTTCGGGCTTGCGCGAGATCAGCAGGCCGACGCTCGCGATCACCGCGATGGAAGCGATCGGCTTCTCCATCACGATCTTCTTCACGACTTCGACAGGCAGCTCCATCAGCCCCAGCACCATCGACACCGGATCGACGTCCGTCATCGGGTCCGGCTCGGGCTCGGGCTTTTTCTTTTTCTCGGACATGCCGAACCACAGCGCGATGGCGGCTATGGCCAGGATGCCCACGGCGGTGACAGCCAGCGCCGCTGGCCACACCATCCACTGGCTCAGTGTCCACGCCGCCGAAACGGCAAGCATCGATGCCGCTATAAGCGCGAGAAGACCCGCGAGCACAGCGACGATCGCGATGTCTTTTGCGCGGTCGAAGATTTTATCGAACACTGAACGCCCCCGGGGCCGCCCCCCGTTACTTGCGCGACATGGAAGCGAGCACGAAACCGGCGGCGAGCGCGATGCCGATCGCGGCCAGCGGATGTTCGCGCACCTTGTCGGCTACGGCTTCGCGATACTCGACAGCCTTCTCGCCGGCGTCGTCCGCCAGGGCGCGGCCCTTGTCGGCAGCGACCTTGGCCTGCTGCGCGGCGAGGTTTCCCGTATCCTTGAGAAGCGTCGCGAGATCCTCGCGCACGGCTTTCAGGTCATTCTTGAGGGTATCGAGATCCGTCTTGCCCGGTGTGCCGTTACCGGACGCGCTGGATGGGGTATTCATGAGGGTCTCCCGGGACAATTGCATAAGCAGTCTAAACGCCTGCAATTCATATAGGGTTTCGTGCGACCAAGAATATGTCCGCCCGTGTTAATCCCTGAAAACCATGCAGAAACCGGTCCGCGAAGCAGGTTCTCGCGTGGGGCGACCCCGCAAAGCCCTTTGAAACAGGTCTGTAAGGCCGGGCAAACCAGTCCCGGCTGTTTCGCATCACGAACCTGAAATGACGCGGATTAACCAGTGCGGCCCCGTATCCGGCCGGGATCGGGCGCCAGTGGTGCTACCAGTGGTGATCCCAGTGGTAATCCTTGTACGGAACGACGCCCGCCCCTCCACCCCGAGGAGGAGGCCCCACAAACGGCGCCTCGAAGGGGCGAAGGGCGAGGCAGGCTCACCCTTCGACAGTAGCCCTACTCCGCCGCGACCTTCTTCTGCATCTTGTCGAACGACGACCACACGCCTTCATTGCCGTGCCATTCGCCGCCCGTCGCGCCCTTGGAATACTCCGTCGCGCGCTGCTCGAAGAAGTTGGCGTGCTCGACCCCGTTGAGGATCTCCGACAGCCACGGGATCGGGTGCTCCTTCACGCCATAGATCGCCGGCAGCTTCAGCTGCCCCAGACGCCAGTCGGCGATGTAGCGGATGTAGTTCTTGATGTCCTGCGCGGTCATGCCCTGCACCGGCCCCGTCGAGAAGGCGAGGTCGATGAAGGCGTCTTCCATGCGCACGACCGTGCGGCAGCACTCGATGATGTCGTTCTTGACCTCGTCCGTCAGCGCGCCGGTTTCCGCGGCCAGCTCGTGGAACACGCGGATCATGCCCTCGCAGTGCAGGCTCTCGTCCCGCACCGACCACGACACGATCTGCCCCATGCCCTTCATCTTGTTGAAGCGCGGGAAGTTCATCAGCATCGCGAAGGATGCAAACAGCTGCAGGCCTTCGGTGAAGGCGCCGAACATCGCGACCGTGCGCAGGATGTCCGCGTCGGATTCGACGCCGAACTTCTGCATGTAGTCGTGCTTGTCGCGCATCTCCTTGTACTGCGTGAACGCCGAGAACTCCGTGTCCGGCATCCCGATCGTTTCGAGCAGCAGCGCGTAGGCGGCGATGTGGATCGTCTCCATGTTGGAGAACGAGGCCAGCATCATCTTGATCTCGGTCGGGCGGAACACGCGGGAATAGCGTTCCATGTAGTTGTCGTTCACTTCCACGTCCGACTGCGTGAAGAAGCGGAAGATCTGCGTCAGCAGCGCGCGCTCTGAATCATTCAGCTTGGCCGCCCAGTCCTTGCAGTCCTCGCCCAGCGGCACCTCTTCCGGCATCCAGTGGATCTGCTGCTGGCGCTTCCAGAAGTCGTAGGCCCACGGATAGCGGAACGGCTTGTAGGAGTGCGACGGCGTCAGCAGCCCGGCGCGCACCGTGGCGGCCGTAACCTTTGAATCAGCAGGTGTTTTGCCAACGTCAGTCATCAGAATCTCCAGCCATCCCCGAACAGCCCGAGCACCATATCTAGGAGCCCGCCGCCTGTTCAACCACCATATGTTGATGGACAAGGTTAATAATACCTTGACTCACCCCAGCGAGGCGAGTCTCCCACAACCACAGAACCCCGCCAGTGGCCGCTCCCGCAACATCCACAACGAAATGGTCGCGGCTTGAGCGGATCGCGCGCCCGCGTTGCGCCCCTTCGAACCTCCGGTATGCTCCCCGCAAAACAGGACGACCCAGGAGGAGATCACCATGGCGCAGCTCGCCAGACCGTTGATTCTGTCCGCAATGCTCGTGGCGCTCGCCGCGCCCGCCCTTGCCCAATCCTCCGCCGAAGGCCCCATGCGCGGCGCCAACGGCAAGCCCAGCTTCAGCGGCGTCTGGACCAATGGCACCGGCACGCGCCTCGAACGTCCCGCCAACTTCTCCGAGCTTGTCGTGCCCAAGGCCGAAGCCGACGCGCTCGAAGCCGCCGCCCACGAACGCTCCCGCGCGGCCGACGCCCCGTCCGACCTCACCGCCGGCGCCTTCCGGGACGCCAACAGCGTCGCCGGCTACAACTCCTTCTGGACCGATCCCGGCATTGGCCTCGCCCGTGTCCGCGGC
>JAVBYB010000136.1 GCA_030824255.1 bacterium | reverse complement strand
TGGTTACGCTGGTCGTCGGCGCGGTCGCCGAGCGTGTCACCAGCGCCGAATGGCTCGCTGAAGCAGAACAGGCGCAACAGGGCTGGATCGACGCCGTCGCCAACACATCGCCCATCAGCGTCGCAACAACCTTCGGCGATGAGCTGCAGTCAGCCGTAACGGGCGAGACGACGAAGGGCTGGTCGGGCGCCGGCGCGCCGGAGGGCAGGGGCCTGCAATCGCCCTTCTACGCGCTGGTCTTCACGGCCGCCCGCATGTGGGATGCGAGCGGCATCACTGCTCTTGTTCAGCTGGCGCTCGGCACGCTGGCGTTCGCCGTGCTCAATTACTGGCGGACCAAGGGCGAGACGATCTTCATGGGCGATTTCTGGCTCACGCTCATCGTGTCGCCGCTCGCCATCATTCTCTTCGCCAGCCTGATCGGCATGGCGCTGTGGGGCATCATGATCGGCGCGCTGTCCGCGCTCAGCTGGGCCACGGGCCTTGCCGCCACCGCCGCCGGCGCAACGGGTGTCGCGGGTTTCGCCTGGCTCTGTTTCACGGAGCTGACGAAGAAGGGCGCCGAACACATCGTCACCCCGAAGGGCCTGGGCTAGGCGGATTGCGCTAGACCTTCAGTCCCGCCGCCATCGCCAGCTCGCGCAGGTTCACAGCCGGACGCGGACCGATATGCGAGATCACCTCGCCCGCGCACAGATTTCCCAGCCGCGCAGATTCCTGCAGCGAGAGGCCGTGCGTGATGCCATAGAGCACGCCAGCGGCGTACTGGTCGCCAGCCCCCGTGGCGTCCACTACCGGCGCAGACGTCACCGGCGCCACCCAGGTGTCGGAGCCAGAGACAATCACCGATCCCTTGGACGAGCGGGTGATGGCGGCGATCTGGCTATCATTGCGGATCTGGTTCACCGCCGCATCGAAATCCTGCGTCTGGTACAGCGTCAGCAGCTCTTCCTCATTGGCGAACACCAGGTCGCAATGCGTCCGCACCAGGTGCACAAAGCTCTCCCGGTGCCGCTCGACGCAGAACACGTCCGACATCGTGATGGCGACCTTCCGGTTGGCAGACTTCGCCACTTCGGACGCGTGCACGAAGGCCGTCTTCGCCGCCGGTTTGTCGAACAGGTAGCCTTCGAGATAGAGCCACTCGGCAGACGACACCGCCTGCGCGTCCACATCGCTTGCGGCAAACTCGGTCGAGGCGCCGAGGAAGGTGTTCATCGACCGCTCGCCATCCGGCGTCACCGCGATCATCGAGCGGGCCGTGGTCAGTCCGCCCTTCAGCGGCGAGCCGAAGAAGTCGACGCCGATCCTCCGCATGTCGGCCACATAGTTTGCGCCGATCGTGTCATCCGCCACCTTGCCCATGAAGGCGCCAGACCCGCCAAGGCTGCGCAGGCCGGCAATGCTGTTGCCGGCAGACCCGCCCGACGTCTCGATCCGGTTCGCGGGAAGGGCGTGATAGAGCAGTTCCGCGCGCGCCTCGTCGATCAGGTTCGTCCGCGCCTTGGGAATATCGTGCTTCACCAGGAAGGCGTCATCGACCGGCGCGATCACATCCATGATGGCGTTGCCCAGGGCGACGACGTCGTATTTCACCGGCATGAGAAACTTTCCCCGCGCCGGTGAGAAATCCACGATGGAAAGCCCGGCAGGGCCGACTTAAAGACTGCACTTTGCTTCTGCGCAAGTGAGACGAGGGAAGAGCCTGCCCCAATGACCGAAATCGCCCTGCTCACGGCCGCAAACCTGATCTCGGATGCGCCGGATCGTCGCGCCGACGCCTACCTGTTCGATGTTCAGCTGGATATCCTGCGCCAGGGCTTCGCGCCTCACGGCCTCACGCTCACGCCGATGCGCTGGACCGACCACGCCACCGACTGGACCCGTTTCGCCGCCATTCTGGTCAATTGCGCGTGGGATTATCAGGATCGCCACGCGGACTTCCTCGCCACGCTCGATCGCATTGCCGGTCTCGGCGTCCCCGTCTTCAACGATCCCGCGGTCATCCGCTGGAACATCCGCAAGACCTACCTGCGCGCGTTCGAACAGCGCGGCGTGCCCGTCATCCCCACACTCTGGCCGGAGGCGCCGACTGACGAGGATATTCGCCAGGCCATGGCCGATTTTGGCATCGACGATGTGGTGCTGAAACGCCAGGTCGGCGGCGGCGCCCGCGCGCAGGTGCGCTACACCCACGCCAACATGCCTGATCCCGGCCCGGTGATGGATCGCCCCGGCATGATCCAGCCTTTCATCGCCTCCATCGCGACCGAGGGCGAATACTCCTTCCTCTTCATCGACGGAGCGTTCAGCCACGCGCTGGTGAAGCGCGCGAAGTCCGGCGATTACCGCATCCAGGAAGCCTATGGTGGAACCTCAGAGACGATCACGCCCGCGCCGGATGATCTCGCCGCTGCGCGCTCCGTCATCACCGCGGTTGATGCGCCGCCGCTCTATGCCCGCGTCGACATGGTGCGTGGCGCCGCCGGCGAACTCCTGCTGATGGAACTCGAAGTGCTGGAGCCTTATCTCTATCCGGAGAACGGCCCGCAGGTCGGCGCCATGCTCGGCGCCGCGCTTGCCAGACGTCTGGCCCGATAAGGCGCGCGGCCCGTCTGACAATGCGTGCGCCACACGCATGTGATCCCGCGCCTCTGCATCACACCCCTTCCGCAGGTCCGCGCGCGCGCCTACCTTTGCCGCGGGAAAGGTCCTCACATGCAGTATGTCTGCGACGCGCCGAAAGGGCGCACATGGTTCCGTATCGAAACGGATACCGAAGCCGGCGACGAGTCCCGGCTGATGCGTCATGCCGTCGAGAAGCATTTCCTCATCGCGCAACAGCGCGCGCGCCGCTCCTATGTGCCGGGGCAGGGGCTTGAGCGCGACATCGGCCTCAAATCCCACATCGCCCGCTCCATGCCGGTCTTCGTCACGCTCCGCGCGGACGATGGCGCAGGCCTTGCCACCGCCATGCTGCCTCCGGGCCCCAGGGACGTTGCCGACTTTCCCTATGTGATCGTCGGTCCCGAAAACGCTGACCCCTACATGGATCACGCCGACGCCATCGAGGCGCTCGGCCGCCATTATGGCCTCAAACTCCCCCGCGCCCGCTGCTATCCCTACGCCCAGCGTTAGGGATCACTCCTCCGTCTTGGCGTCGTAGCGGCAGAGATCGCGGATCACGCATTCCGGGCATCCCGGCTTGCGCGCAAGGCACGTATATCGCCCATGCAGGATCAGCCAGTGATGCGCGCCCTTCTTGTATGTGTCGGGCACGACCCGCAGCAGCTTCGCTTCCACCTTTTCCGGCGTCGTCTCCGGCGCCAGCCCGGTCCGGTTCGAGACGCGGAACACGTGCGTGTCCACCGCGATGGTCGCCTCGCCATAGGCTTCGTTCAGCACGACGCTCGCCGTCTTGTGCCCCACGCCGGGCAGCGCCTCTAGGTCCTCTCGCGTGCGCGGCGTCTTGCCCCCATGCTGCTCAAGGATGATGCGTGACAGCGCGACGACGTTCTTCGCCTTGTTGCGCCACAGCCCGATCGTCTTGATGTAGTCGGCGACGCCCGCCTCGCCGAGCCTGACCATCTTCTCCGGCGTATCGGCGACCTTGAACAACGCCTTCGTGGCCTTGTTGACGGAAACGTCCGTCGCCTGCGCCGACAGGGCGACCGCCACCACCAGCGTATAGGGGTCGGTGTAATCGAGCTCCGTCTTCGGATCCGGCCGCACTTTCGCCAGCCGCCTGAACATCTCAAGCGCCTCCTCGGGCGTGAAGCCCTTCGCGGACTTTGGTTTTGCCGAAGTGGACTTCGGCAACGAACCACTCTTAGTTCTCGGTCCAGTTTTCATTATATCGAATGGGGTGGGCAAATGACGGATCGCCAAGCTGAAACAAGCGGCCCTAACCCGGCAGCTAAGGCGCTGCCAACAGTCTCCGGTATGCGTTCGCTGGGAGCAATTGGATTTTTGTTGTCGGCGCTTGTTGTATTAGCTCTGTTTTTTGGACCGGCAAGTTCAACGAACGCCATGCTATTCGGCATCGCATGCGGTCTTAGCGGCCTCTTTGCATTCATGTGGATGATGGGTGCAATCGAGCAAAGGTTGATCGAAATAAATCTGACATTGGGCCGGCTGGAGAGAAACTGAGGGACGCGCCCTCTTGCTCGCAGTGGTCCGCGCGGTCATCTTCCCGCATGTCCACCGTCTATCTCGACGCTGTACTCGAACCTTCCCGCTCGCTCTCGCGGCGCGGATTCAACCGCGTGATGATGATTTTCGGCGGGCTCAGCCTCTTCTCCAGCGTGGTCTTTCTCACGCTCGGCGCGTGGCCCGTGGTCGGCTTCCTCGGCCTTGAAGTCCTTGCGGTCTGGCTGGTCTTCAACTGGTCTTTCCGCTCGCAGACCGCGCGCACCTATGTCCGTGTCACGGCGGACGCCGTCGATGTCCGCAAGGTTGATGGATGGGGCAGGGAGCGCCGCGCGCGCGTTTCCGCTTTTTTCGCCCGCGTCGAATTCGATCGAAATGCGTCCGGTCCCAACGCCCTGCGTCTCGCGACCTCGGCCCGCGCCTACTATATCGGCGAATATCTCACGCCCCGCGAGCGCGAGAGCTTCGCTCGTCGTCTCACACAGGCCATCAGCGATGCTCGCCGCGAACGTCATCATCAAGCTGATGACTGAGCTCACATCGAACGTGCAAGGTCGAACAGAATCCGGTCTGCCGCCTCAACGCGGATGAGCCCGCTGCGCGGATTATCGAGATCCATGATCGTGTAGATCGTCAGCGATACAGCCGCTGCGAAAACCGCGCTGTGCAGCAGGGGTCTTTTGCCATGTCGCGAGACGGCGACACCGGCCAATAGTGCGCTGAACAGAGACACGCCGACCAGCAGGCCAAGGACCAGGTTGGGAATGTGCGTGCCGAGCGCCACCTTCCGCTCGGTGGTGATGTCGATCATGTCGTTTATTGCCGGCAGCACGACTTCCGACGCATTCGGGATGTTCGATCGACTGATGGCGCCGATCGTCGTGCGCCAGATTTCGGCCTGAAGCTCCTCGACGCGCGCCAATGCAGCTTCCGGGTCCGTGTCCGCATCGATTTCGCGATAGACCTCGATTCGCTCAGTCAGATACCGCTTGAACAAGGGCCGGAGCGCGGTCTGGTCCTGTTCGCTGAGAAGGTCGATCCGCATGTAAGCTGTGCCGATGGCGTTGGCCTCCTGCACGATCAGATCGCGCCGCAGATTGAGCCGGTCGAACGAACCTGCAAAAGCAAAACCGAGCAGCAGGCCGAGAAGCGCGAAGATCGCGCCGTCAAAAATACTTGTCTCCTCGCCGCCGCGCGCCTGCTCGAAGCGCAGGCCCAGCCTGAACCCGCCCTCAAGCAGCGCCAGCATGCTCGCGAACAGCAGCAGGCAGAGGATCATCGCGCCGAAGACAGCCATGCCGGACCCCCCCTTGGGCTTGCTCCTGATGGTCTAGCGGGCGTAGCGTGGGACGTACAGCGGAGGCTTCCAGCATGAGTGTCGAATTCCTCCACGCCATGGTTCGCGTTGGCGATCTGCCCGCTGCGCTGAAATTCTTCTGCGACGGGCTGGGCCTCAAGGAAGTCCGCCGCAATGATTATCCCGATGGAAAATACACGCTCGTCTTCCTCGCCGCGCCGGATGACATCGCCCGCGCCGGCTATGAAGGCAAAGACCGCATGCCAGCCGGCCTGCCGATGGTGGAGCTGACGCACAACTGGGGTGAGGGCGACTACGCTGGCGGCCGCAATTTTGGCCACCTAGCCTATCGCGTGGACGACATCTACGCCGCCTGCGAACGCTTTCAGTCCATCGGCGTCACGATCAATCGCCCGCCGCGCGACGGGCGCATGGCCTTTGTGAGATCGCCTGACGGCATCTCGATCGAGCTGCTTCAGAAGGGTGACGCCCTGGCCCCCGCAGAGCCGTGGAAATCCGCGGCCAATATCGGCAGCTGGTAGCCGCTCAGGTATTCGCCGCAGCGAGCAGCAGGAACAGGTCGTTCAGCTGGATGCCGAAGAACGACAGGATCCCGATCACCGCGAGACCCATGCCGGAAAGCAGGACGGCATACTCGATGGCAGTCGCGCCTCCACGATGGCGCGCAAACCGGCTCAGATTTTTCATTGCATTCCCCAACTCAGATCGCGCCAAAAGTGTGCGCAGCGTCTGAACGCGGACTGAAGCACGACTGGCGAATTCATCGCACGGGATTAGCCAAACCTCGGCCAATGTCCCGATCGCGCCAACCTCGGTGGGATGACGCGCCTGAAGCTCCGGACGCGATCGTCGCCTAACGCCGCGCAGGCTTCACCGGCTTGGGCGGCTTTGCCGGTTTCACCTTCGGCGCCGGTTTGGGCTTCTGGGCCTTGGGCGGTTTCACAGGCTTCGCCTTCGCCTGCTTCGTCTTCACCGGTTTGGGTGGTTTTGGCGGCTTGGCAGGTTTCGGCGCCGGCTTCTGCTTGAGTGCTTTCGCGTTGGCCTTCACTGGCAATGCGTAGACTTTCAGATTGTCCTCCGGCGGCCGCTGGAAGCCGCCCATCTGCGCCTCGAGCGCTTCGGCGATCGCCAGCACATCCTCGTCGCCACCCTCGGGGCCGATGATCTGGACGCCGCACGGCAATTGTCCCGGCCGGCGCGGCACGGGGATCACCACGGATGGCAGGTGGCACACCGACGCCAGCGCCACCCAGCCATGGAACATGTGGTAGGGAATGGACCGTCCATCGACCAGCACAGTGCGGCTTACCGCATCGCCGGAATCGACATGCGCGAACGCGGTCGTCGGCGCCACGGGCGTGATGATCGCGTGCCAGCGCGTGAAGAATTCGGACATGGTCCGTTTCAGGCGGCGGCGCGCTTCATCTGCGCGCAGCCAGTCATGGTGGGTCGCCGCCGAATAGGCCGCCCATTTGCCGCGTCCGAACGGCTCTCCCCGCGCGATCAGCTTGGCCAGCGGCCGTCCCGCTTCCAGCGCCTTTACCAGCGGCGTCGGCATGTCGGTGGCGAGGATCGGCAGCAGCAGCTGCAGGTAGAGATCGACCAGCGCCGCGCCATCCACGTCGGGCTTTGCCACCAGAACCTGCGCGCCTGCCTCGGCAGCGGCTTCCGCGGCCGTCTCGATGGCGGCCTTCGTCTCGATGGAGGTGGCGAACGCCTTGTCGTCCGCCCATACGCCGATCCGCCTGGCGCGCAGCGAGGTGCGCCTGGGGCCGTTCACCGGCGCCGCGCCCGTCAGCACCTGGAACATCAGGCGCAGGTCGGCGACATCACGCGCCATTGGTCCGGAGACATTTAGGTCGCGCACCGCCAGGGAGCC
>JAVBYB010000420.1 GCA_030824255.1 bacterium | reverse complement strand
AGTTCGGCGCCACACGCACAACTACACCGGATGCTCGTGGGC
Organism: bacterium; assembly: GCA_030824255.1. GTDB lineage: Bacteria > Pseudomonadota > Alphaproteobacteria > Caulobacterales > Hyphomonadaceae > UBA7672. The sequence goes on along the minus strand of JAVBYB010000420.1, from coordinate 7,315 downwards.
TCACACGCGTAGATTTCCAGCTTGCTTCCGTTGAATGATTGGCGCCGACCGTCGGCTGTCCGGCGCTATCGATCGCCAGTAAGTGAACTGACGTCGGGCATGGTCGCAATCCCGACGGTCGACTCTGATGCGTTCGCCAGCAACTTTCTGAGCCCGTGAATCTGATCCAGAAGATGCAAGACAACGCCGACGCCATCATCGTTCACGCCGAGGTCACGCATCAGCTCGTGAATCAACTGAGCACGCGCCAGATCCACCTCGGAAAAGGCTCGCCCACTCGCCACGTTTAAGGGGACCAGCCACTCCTCCTCGATCCACATTTCGAGGGTTTCATGATCCAGTTGCGCAAGCACCAGAAACTCCGATGTGTGGATGACCATCACTGCATATCCCGCCGGGGATCGTAGTCAGGGCTGGGTGTCCAAGCGCCAAGAAATGCCTCCAGCGCCTCGTCTGGCGCTTGCGGCAACATTACCTTGAGCTTGATCAATTCATCGCCATGACCGTCAGGCTTCAAAACGCCCCTGCCCTTCATGCGAAGCACCGCACCCGTGTTTGATCCTTTGGGAACCGTCAGCATCACCACGCCCAAGGGAGTTGGCGCCTTTATTCGCGCCCCGAGCACCGCCTCGGCCAGGGTTATTGGCAGCTCGATAAGGATGTCATCGCCATGGCGAACGAAGTAAGGGTGCGGTTTGATTGAAACTTCAACCAATGCGTCGCCCGGCTGGCCCTCGCCATCAGAAGGCATACCCTTTCCACGCAATCGCAGAATTTGGCCTGCCCGAAACCCTGCCGGAATGGCCACGTCGAGTATTCCCCCGCCAGGCAGTGTCACGCGCTTGGTAGCGCCGTTGATTGCCTCAAGAAACTCGATCAGCAGGCGGTATGTTTGATCTTGGCCACGCACGTGCGGGGATTGCCCGGGGCGCCGCCGGAACAACTCTGCAAAAATGTCCTCGGCCCCAACGAAATCGGTGAATGCAGAATGGTTCTCATAAGCGCCGTCGGCTCCGGCTGAGCCGGCGTAATCCTTATAGAACTTGCCGTGTGATTTGACTGCACCCGCAGCATCAATCTCGCCCGCATCGAACTGCCGACGTCGTTCAGCGTCCGACAGAAGATCGTATGCATTGGAAAGCTCTTTGAAGAGCGCTTCCGCATCCTTGTTACCTGGGTTGAGGTCAGGGTGTAGTTTTTTGGCCAGCCGACGGTAGGCTTTGCGTACTTCCTCGGCCGTCGCCGAACGCTCAATTTCGAGGGTTTCGTATGGATCGTTCAACGAGGCATCATTCAATGGAGATTCAGCGACGCATAGAGACTGCTGAGCGACACGAAAGCGCTCCCCACCGATCCGATCTGCGGATAAGCCGGGAGCGCCATGCGTTAGTTGACCGCGATATTGTTCTCGACAGCTGTCGTTCCGGGCGCCGCCCAGGCAGTGGCGGCCGCCATCTGGCGGTCCGCCCACGCATGCACGGTTCCCGAGAGCTGCACCTTGCCGCCCGTCGCGGTAACCTTCACCTTGTCATCATCATACCAGGAACGATTGAGGGCATGCTTGATGCTCTCGCTGATGTCATTGGTGTTGGGCCGCGTCTTGATCGTCGTCTGGTTTGATACGCCGGTGACCCCCATAAGGCCGCGGATTTCTCGTGAGGCGGCATCTTTCTGGAAGTGCCAGTCAACCTGACCGGTCAGCGTCACCCAGCCTTTCTCGACTTTCACTTTGATCGAATCCTTGGGAATCGAGGAATCCCAAGAGAGACGGCTCAAGGCCGCGGAAGCAATGTCGCCATCGTCCCGCTCGACGCTGAAAGGAAGTTTGACCTCGATTTCCTCAGCCACGCCTTTTACGCCACGGACGCGGGCGGTCGCCGTTTCCGCCGCAAACTTCTCACCATAGCTCTCGACGTGACCCATGAGGGTGATGACGCCCCCTTTCGCAGTTACGCCAATATGAGCGGCGTTGATGCTTGGCTCCCAATTCAGTTCGTCGAGCACGGCCTGTTTCAACTGTGTGTCGTTGGACATCGGTATGTTCCTGAGTCGGTTCGCCGCGCGCGCAGTCTACGACGCGGGCGTAGGTCACTCGTTCTGGAGGGTCATGCGGTGAACGGCTGCTCTATCGCTACGTTCCAAAGTCTCCCGCGTGAATGTGCTGTCTGGCGATGCAATGTGCGCGGGATGCAGGTCCATCGCGAGGAGTCGGCACAACGCGGCATTGGTCGGCGAGCAAAGAGTAGTGTTTCGGGTTGCGGCTGACAAAACTCTGATCCGCGTGCGGCGCCGTACAGACACTACCCTCTTGGTGTGACCTTGTCAGACAGGCTCAGCGCCTGACGACGCATCGTCGGACTTCTCACGAGATTGCTGGTTCAGCTTGTGGACTTCGCAGCCCCTGTCGAATCACGGGTCGTCGTCGAAGATCTGAACAGGCGCGAGCCAAACGCTGTGATCCGCCGCACAGATGCGCGGATCGCACGCAGAATCGAAAGGCATTGCTTGATCATGCGGATAACTGCCTGTTTGGCCCTCATCGGATTGAGCCTGTCCCCGCTTTACGCCTGTAGCCCCAACAAGCCTGCGGAAATGGCGCAGCAGGCGCCGCCGGTGTCCGCGCCTGCGACTTCGCCGCCCGCTGCACCACCTGTCACCATCCCAGTGAGTTTGAATGCGGTGATGGTGGCGCTCGTCGATCATGCTTCAGAGCCACTCTGGCTCGACGCATATGAGGCGCCGAAGACAGCAGATCGTTGGCGCGAGGCAGAATACAACGCCTATCAGATGGCGGTGAGTGGCAAGCTTATCCAGCTGCCCGGGTCCGGGCCCAACGATGCCGATTGGGTGGCCGCGCCCGAATGGAAGGCATTCGCCGACGAGATGAGCGCGGCCGGCATGGACGCTCTGACAGCGGCTCAAGCCAAGGATGTGAACGCACTCAACATCGCTGGCGACAGGCTCGTTGCGTCGTGTGAAACATGCCACAAGAAGTTCAAGGGCGACCTTACTTCGATGGGCATCTACAAGTCGCCGAACTATCCGCCGAAGTAACCCGGCTGCACGGGTGATCCAACTGACTCCGACGCGCAAAGTACCGCATTGCGGCCTGACGTGCATCGTGCGGCGGCGAAAATACCGGCCCCTTTTCTGCTTCCGGAGACCTCATACAATCAGCCTTCATCGCGCATCTCGAAAGCAAGCGCTATGAAGGTGGTTGTCGTTATCAACCGCGCCGCTGGCGGCATGACGCACGGTGCTGAAAATCGCATCAGGCGGGCCTTGCACTTGAGCGGGCTTCACGGCGCAGAGGTCGTAAAGCTAGACCATGGAGACTATGCGAGCCGGATGGCGGAAATTGTGGAGGCCTCCCCTGACCTGCTGGTAGTATGGGGCGGCGATGGCACCCATCGGGCTGCGCTCAGCGCAGTGGGCCTCAGCGCGTCAAACCTCTTGCTCCTCCCCGGCGGAACAATGAACCTGCTGTCGAAATCCCTACACGGAGACAAACGCTGGGAGCAGATACTTCAGAGCGTGATCGCCAGCCCAGCGACTCGCGTTCTACCCGCGGGAACAATCGACGGGCACGTATTCTACTGCGCTATGCTCGCCGGAGCGCCCGTTCGCCTTGCCGAAGCCCGCGAGAGCTTTCGTCACGGCGATGTTGTAACGGGGCTGACCCACCTAGGTGAGGCGCTTGGCGCGCTACAGACGCTGCACCTCGTCGCTCGCTATAGCGACGGCTATCGTTTCACTAACGAGCAGCTACCCATCACCAGCGTCATCGGCGCTCTTGTCGGGCCAATGTCCCGAAACGGCCGGATGGAAGTTTTCACGCTGGCGCATCCATCTCGAGTGTCGGCGTTGAACATCGCCTGGTCATCAATGGTCTCCAGCTGGCGTGACGCAGAAGGCGTCGCGATCGTTGCGGCGGATGCCCTGGATATCGACAGCGAGAAGGGCAGTAGAATTCCTGTCATCATCGATGGCGAGGAGATCGTCATCGGCAGTCATGCAAGGGCGATCTATGTTCCGGAAGCGAGCCGGTGTCTCGTCGCCAAAACCTAGCGACTAGCTATCCGCCCCACTTCCCACTTTGGAGGAGATTTTAAAAGAGGTCGACGAGATGCAGGACAATACGCGATCGCTTCCGGATGCGGTTCAGGTTGAGCCCCGCCTGCCGTTCGGCGGGGATTTCCAGGCGATACTTTCCCTGATTGGCGATGCTGTGGTCTGCACGGATCAGAGCGGCAAGATCATACTCTTCAATCGAGCTGCAGAAGTATTGTTCGGCTATTCGTCACGGAGATGATTGGAGTCCCGATAGAGGTGTTGGTTCCGACGCGCTTCAGGGACCAACATCGAGATGACCACCAACGCTTCGGCGCTACTGCCATTTCGACACGCCGGGCGATGGGCGCGGGACGTGAAGTCATGGGCCAGCGCAAGGACGGTTCGGAACTGGCTATCGAAGTCAGCCTGAGCCGACAGTTTATTGATGGACGCCAGATCGGCACAGCTGTGATCCGCGACGTCAGCGACCGGCGGGCCGAGGAAAAACTACGCCACCTGATCGCCAACGAAGTCGCGCACCGCCTGCGGAACACGATGGCGATCGCAAATTCGATCGTCTCCTTGACGGCGCGAACCGCTTCTTCGACCGGGGAGCTGAAGACTTCCCTGCTGAGCAGGTTCAACGCAATCTCGCGTACCAACGAATCCCTCATCCGTCGTTCGTGGATTGAAGCGAGCTTTCGCGAATTGCTCGAGTCCGAGCTTGCACCGTATCGGAATGATACCGACAGGATGGTGCTTGATGGACCAGACGTGGTGATTGATCCAGGCATTGCGGTTGCGTTGGCGCTGGTCTTTCATGAGCTCGGAACCAACGCTTCCAAATACGGATCATTGTCCACACCGACCGGTCAGCTTGAGGTGCGTTGGCGGACTGAGTTAATGGAAAGCCGTGTGCTTGAAGTGCTCTGGCGAGAAACCGGCGGCCCTATTGTAGCGACGCCGACACGGCGAGGATTTGGCAGCGAACTGATTTCCAATAGCCTTCGCGGTCACGGCGGTCGTGCGGAACTAAGCTATCTCGCAGCAGGCTTGAACTGCACGCTCAGCGTGCCGCTGGCGTAAAGTCAGTCTCAGCCGCAACTTTGCGCGTCAAGAGCCTGGAGGCTCCCGGTCGCAATGATGTCTCGCACGACGGGGACATGTCAGTCTGTACGGCGCCGCAAATCGATCTGCGTGATCATCAGCGTACAGACACGTTGGTTCCGTGATGCCTTCGTGGGGCAAGCGTGCCCCACCCTCCGGCGCGCTGGACCACGAAGAGCGCTTCCTCTCCGGGAGGCGCCCTTTTCGCGTCGCAACCCCTCAATGGACGACATTCTGCGCTGCCGACTGTCCGTCAGCGTACCGAGTTCAGGCTCTTCATGTGTCATGTTCCAGCGTGTGATCGGAGTTGGCCGTTGCTTCTAGCTGACGAAAAAGGACTGGCCTTCCATCGCGCCGAGATTGTCAGGCTGTCAGCTGCTCTCGCGGCAGCACAGCCGGACTCACGACTTGCCAAGCTGCTGCAGACAACACGTCTCCTTCATGAAGAGATTGTCGCACGCGCCGCGCGCGGCAGATGATCCGTGCGTTGGCGCGGGATAGCTGCGACTCAAGGGCTCCCACAACAACAATTGCTGGCGCCATCGGAAGGACTGACGCATTGTGTTGTCAGTGGCTGTCCCTGACCGGCGTACAGTTGCCTGAGAGATACGTGTGCTCCCGCCTCTGGCGTTGGAGCTGTTTTGACCCTCATCGATCAGAATACGATCCACAACCGCATACTCGCGGCGCTGCCTGCTGCGGAGTGGGCGTTGCTTTCGCCCCGACTGACGCTCGTCTCGCTGGAGCTTGGCCAGACGCTGCATCGTCATGGCGACGTGATCGACCAGGTCTACTTCGTTGAAACGGGTTTCATATCCGCGCTGACCGTACTCTCCGACGGGCACCCGCTGGAAATCGGCCTTATTGGCGCGGAAGGCCTGGCTGGATTTTTCGTCGTGCTTGGCGGCAAGACCTCATACGCCGAGACCATGTGCCAGACGGAAGGTCTCGCCTACCGCATGTCTGCCTCTGCGCTGAAGGAAGCGTTCGACACCTTGCCCGTCCTGCGCGACCACCTCCTGCGCTATGCACTGATCTTTCAGGTGCAGGTCGCACAAACAGCCGCCTGCAACGCACACCACGCACTTGAGCAGCGTCTCGCGCGCTGGCTGCTCGCGGCGCACGACCGTAGCCGGATCCCGCAGCTCTCGCTGACGCAGGACCTGATCGCCGTCATGCTGGGCGTCCGGCGCGCCACCGTCAGCATCGCGGCAAGCACGCTGCAGCGCGCCGGCGTCATCCGGTACCAGCACGGCAAGATCACCATCCTCGACCGCGCCGGCCTCGAGGATGCGGCCTGCGAGTGTTATGAAGCCGTCAGCGGAGAGTACCGCCGTCTCTTCGGCGAACATGTCGCAATTCCGCCCGAACCCGCGCCCATGGCGTGAAAGCGCGGCCGTTGTTGGGTAATCCGGCTTCTGCACGCTGAACATGCGTTACAGCGCATGGAACTTCTCTTGAGAGATGAGTCGACCAGCGTACCGATTTTTCCTCTGCGTTGGCACAGTATGCCTGCGGTGATGGAGAAAAGGGTGTGGCAAACGACATCTCGACCTGGACGTCGATCGGTATGACGACGGCCCCCTCCGGCGTCGAAGGCGCGCCAATCCGCGACTTGCGGCAGGAGATCCTGCAACTCCGCGCCGAGCTGAAGGAATGCGAGGTTGTCGCGGACCGTTACGCCGTCATGCTTCGCGAAGGCGATCACAGAATCAAGAACAGCCTCCAACTGGTCGCGAGCATGATGCGCCTGCAAGCCCGTCGCGAGTCAGGCACATCAGCTCGCGCTGCGCTGCTGGCAGCCGCCGCGCGCGTCGGTAGTGTCGCCGGCATCCACGACGCGCTACAGGCGACCCGCGGCCTCGACGCCATCGATCTCGGCGCGGCGTTGCAGAAGATGGGCGCTGCCTTGCAGGCCATGGCGGGAGACGAAGGCCACATACAAGTCATCGTCCACGCTGAACCGCTGGAGGTTCCGGTCGCGCTCGCCCAGCCCCTCGTGCTGGCCGTCAACGAGCTCGTGGTGAACGCTCTCCGCCACGCGTTCGGCGACAGGGACAGCGGCTCCGTCACAGTAGTGCTGCTGCGCACGCAGGACGGCATGACCGTCAGCGTGGCCGACGACGGCATCGGGCTCCCCCCGAACCACGCGAGC
>JAVBYB010000431.1 GCA_030824255.1 bacterium | reverse complement strand
GGCCGGCTATCGCCTTGGCGGCAATGACATGCTGGGTGGGGACATGCTGGATGGCGCGGAAATCCAGCTCAACGTCACCAACCTGCTCGACGAGGAATACGTCTCGACAATCGGCACCAATGGCTTCGGCACAGGCGCCGATGGCCAGACGCTGATGGTGGGCTCCCCCCGCCAGGTGTTCGCGACGATCCGGAAGTCCTTCTAGCACTCCCCACCAGAAGGACTAACACTGGCGCCGCCGGAGCCTGACCCTCCGGCGGCGCTAACCGTTTCAAGGAATGCCGATGAAGCCGACACGTCGCGAAGCCATCGTTGGCGCTGCCGCCCTTGGCGCGAGCGCGTGTGTGAGCGGGCCGGGGCAGCAAGCGGCGATACTGGGCGAGCCGCATCCGGCATCGGGCAAGACGCTGACCCGGATCGCGTTCGGATCCTGCGCAAAGCAAAACAAGGAGCAGCCGATCTGGGACGCCGTCAACGCGGCGGGTGCGGACCTGTTCGTGTTTCTCGGCGACAACATCTATGCCGACACACGTGATCCGAAAGTCATGGCGGAAAAGTACGCCATGCTGGCGGCGAAGCCGGGCTTCCGGAAATTGCGGGATACGACGCCGGTCTGCGCGATCTGGGACGATCATGATTACGGCGAGGACGATGCGGGCGCCGACTATCCAATGAAGGATGAAAGCCGGCGGCAGTTCTGCGACTTCTGGGGCGAGAGCGCCGACAGCGTGCGTCGGACGCGCGATGGAATCTACACGGCGCATATGTTCGGCCCGGCGGGACAGCGCGTGCAGGTTATCCTGCCGGACCTGCGCTGGAACCGCACGGGCATGCGCAAGATGGACCTCGGTGGGAAGAACTATCTTTTGTGGCAGAGCGAGCTCCAGAAGGCCGGCAAGCCTGTACCGGGGCCATACGAGCGCAACCCCGCGCTTGAAGCCACCATGCTGGGCGAGCCGCAATGGACATGGCTTGAAGAGCAGCTGAAGCAGCCAGCGGACGTGCGGGTGCTGGCCTCGAGCCTGCAGGTGCTGGCGGATTTCGCGGGCTGGGAAAGCTGGATCAATTTCGGGCGCGATCACCAGCGCCTCTTCGCCGCGATCCGTGAGGCGAAAGCGAATGGCCTCGTCTGCATATCGGGGGACACGCACTATGCCGAGCTATCCATGCTCGACCTCAACACGCCCTACCCGATCTGGGACCTGACATCATCGGGGCTCACCGAAGTGTGGCATGTTCTGCCGCCGAATGAGTTGCGCGTCGGGGATGCGCTGCGCGAGAACAATTTCGGGCTGATCGACATCGACTGGGCGAAGCGCGAACTCGTCATGCAGGTGTGTGACGTGAAGGGCGCGGTGCGGATCAGCCAGCGCGTGAGGCTCGACACGCTGGCGGTTTAGCCCCGGAACACGCCGCCGGGCGTCGGGTGAACAGCATAAAGCTCGCGGACACTGTGCTTTTGGACCGTTCTGCGCTATATATGTTCGCAGGGGCATTGCTCTCATGTCGCCCGGCGCACCCGGTTCGACGCGCCTTCTGGCTTCGGCGACGGATTTGCCAGGACTGTAACGTCCTCCAACGCAAAGGTTCCGCATTTTGACCCAAACTTCGCGCCTCGCCGCGCTCAAGCCCGCTCGCGCGCCGTTGTCCAAGCGCCTTCCTGAAATGACCGACGCAAAACTGCTTCACTACCAGACGGCCGTCACCCGCATGATCGCCGACCCCGAACACCCCAAACATGCTGCAGCGCGCCGGTCGCTTCCGAAGATCGAAAGCGAGATCAGCCGCCGGGCCGACAAGCTGGAACCGCTGGCGACCTAGCCGGCGCCTCTCTAGCCAGCGGCGCAAAGCTGGCGCAGACTCCTCCCCTCAGACGGTCGGCCGGATGGCCATACAGGCCGCAGTGTTACTGGGGACGGAAATGACGACCTTTATGAAGGCTGCGCTTGCAGGCGCGGCAGCTCTGGCGATGGTATCATGCCAGGCAACGCCGATGAGCGTGACGGCGGTGGATACGCCGCCAGTCGTCGAGGCGCCCGTTTCCACACCCGCACATGACATCGCACCGGCGCCTCAACCTGCGGCTGCGACCGGCGCGCATCCCGGCGAGGGCGTCTACAAGACCTATTGCGCAGCGTGCCACGATCAGCCGGAGGCGACGCGTTCGCCTGCCCTCTCGACGCTGAAGCAGATGAGCCTGCAGTTCATCAACTTCTCGCTGACGCAGGGCAAGATGAAGGCGCAGGGCGCGATGCTGTCGGACGAGCAGCGGGCGCAAGTGGTCAACTTCCTGACCGGCGGCAAGCCGCCGACCGACAACTGGACGTCGGCAATGATGTGCGATGACGCACGCAAGACGGTGAACCTTTCTGGCCCGGCTGCGGTGACGAACTTCGGCTTCGACATGCACAACACGCGCAGCCTGACAGCTGCGAAGGCGGGGCTGACAAAGACGCAGCTGCAGAAGATGGAGCTGGCGTGGTCGCTGGGCTTCCCCGATGCGACGGGCATGCGCGCACAAGGCGCGGTGGTGGGCGACAATCTCTTTGTGCCTGTCGCGGATGTGGGCGCGATGTATGCGTTCGACATTTCCGTGGCGGACAAGCCTTGCCTGCAGTGGGCGTTCAACACGCCGGGTGGCGCGCCGCTGCGCACAAGCGCGGCGTTCGGATACGCCAATGGCGTGCCGCTGCTGGTGTTCTCGGGCACCGACACCGCAGTCTACGCAGTCGACGCACGCACGGGAAAATCCGTATGGACGAAGACGGTGGGAACCTACAGCTACTCCACCGCGACCGGCACGCCGAGCATTCTCAATGACCGCGTGATCGTGCCGGTGTCGCAATTCGAAATCGTGTTCGCGGGCAGCAACGATGTCACCTGCTGCACCAATCATGGCTATGTCGTCTCGCTCGACCCGAAGACGGGCGAACAGCAATGGCGCTATGACACGATGCCGGATGCGGTGCATGTTCGCGACCGGGGCGATGGCAAGTCGCTCATGGGGCCTTCAGGCGCGCCGATCTGGAATTCCCCGGCGATCGACGAGAAACGCAGCCTGATCTACTTCGCAACCGGCGAAAGCAACTCGCCGCCAGCGCACAGGAACACCAATGCCGTGATCGCCGTGGACCTGAAGACAGGCAAGGAAAAGTGGAGCTTCCACGCCACGCCGAACGACATCTACAATATCGGTTGCGACCTGAAATCGAAGCCGGAACTGCTGAACTGCACCAGCACGCCGGAGACGGTCTATCGCGACGTGGACTTCGGCGCGTCGGCGATCCTCGGCACGCATTCGGATGGAAAGCAGCTGGTCTATGCGGGGCAGAAGTCCGGCTCTGTGTGGGCGTTCGAGCCCGATACGGGCAAGGTGGTCTGGCGCAAGGCGCTGGGCACCGGCGGCGCGCTGGGCGGCATTCACTGGGGTATCGCCTATGACGGCGACACAGTGTTCGCACCGATCTCCACCGTGGGCCAGCCGATCGCGGGCGAGTGGGAGTTCGACGCCAGCATCAAGCCAGGCCTTTATGCGCTCGACGCCAAGACCGGCGCGATCAAGTGGCAGTACAATCCCGAGCCGCCCGCCACCCTGCCGCCCACGCCGCCGGGCTTTCCGGTACACCAGATCGCGATGTCGGCAGCGCCCGCGGTGATCGACGGCGTGGTGATCGCAGCCACGCTGGACGGCACGCTGCACGCGCTGGACGCGAAAGACGGCAAGCTGTTGTGGAAGCAGGCGACGGCGAAGAACTACACCACTCTCAACGGCGTGCCGGGCAAGGGCGGCGCGATCGATGCGGCGTCGATCTACGCCGCAAACGGACAGCTGGTGGTGAACTCCGGCTATGGCTCGTTCGGCCAGGCGCCGGGGAATGTGATGCTCGGATTCAAGCCGGCGAACTGACGATCTAGAGGAAGCTCTTCGTCAGTTTGTCGACGGCCATGATCTGGCGCATCAGCTCTTCGAGCTGGCTGAGAGGCACCATGTTGGGGCCGTCGCTGGGGGCCTGGTCGGGGTTCTCGTGCGTTTCGATGAAGACGCAGGCGATGCCGACGGCGGCGGCGGCGCGGGCGAGAATGGGCACGTACTGGCGCTGGCCGCCAGACGTCGTGCCCTGCCCGCCGGGCTGCTGCACGGAGTGCGTCGCGTCGAACACGACCGGCGCGCCGGTGGCGGCGAGTTCAGGCAGCGCGCGCATGTCCGAGACGAGCGTGTTGTAGCCAAAGGAGACGCCGCGCTCGCAGACCAGCACATCGCGGCAGCCCGATTGCACCAGCTTGTTGACGACATTCTTCATGTCCCACGGGGCCATGAACTGGCCCTTCTTCACATTGATGGCGCGACCCGTCTGGGCGGCGGCGACAAGAAGATCGGTCTGGCGCGACAGGAAGGCGGGGATCTGCAGAACGTCGACCGCCTTCGCCACTTCGGCGCACTGATCCGGCAGGTGGACATCGGTGAGAACAGGCAGGCCCGAGGTCTCGCGGATCTCGTTGAAGATATCGAGCGAAGCATCGAGACCCAGACCGCGCGCCGTGGAGATGCTGGAGCGGTTCGCCTTGTCGAACGAGGTCTTGTAGATCACGTGCGCCCCGAGACGGTCCGCGATCTCGCGAATGGCGGCGGACATCTCCAGGCCGTGCGCGCGGCTTTCGAGCTGGCAGGGGCCCATGATGAAACTCACGGGGAGCTCCTGGCCGATACGGACAGTTCCGCGGGGAGCGGGAATTTCGACGATGCGATTGGGGGTCAGGGTCTGGCCGTCAGCCATGCCGCTCTCCTGTGCTGTGGCCCATATGGCGCCATTGGCGCGGTCGCGCCAGTGGGGAACTGGAATGATTCCAGAAACAGGATGCCGCGCGTCAATCCGACAGGCGCGGCGGCCTAATCGCGGTCCAGCGCCGCCAGCACGCCGTCGACGGCTTCCTTCACGAGATCGTCGGTTTCGGCCTGAGCCATGACGCGGATCAGCGGCTCGGTTCCGGATTTGCGGACCAGCAGGCGGCCGCGCGATCCGAGAGCTTTCTCGGCAGCAGCGATGGCGTCCTGCACGGACTTCTTCGAAAGCGGATCAGCGCCTTGATACTTGCGATTGACCAGCTTCTGCGGCGCCGGATCGAACACGTGAGCGATCTCTGACAGCCTCTTCCCGGTCTCGACCATCACGGCCAACACCTGCAACGCCGCCAGCAGGCCATCGCCCGTGGTGGAGAAGTCGGACATCACGACGTGGCCAGACTGTTCGCCGCCGATATTGATGCCCTTCTCGATCATGCGCGCGACGACATAGCGGTCGCCCACCTGCGTGCGCTCCAGCGCGATGCCCAGACCCTTGAGATGCATTTCGAGGCCGAGGTTCGACATGACAGTGGCGACGACGGCTTTCTTCGAGAGACGGCCCTGCGCCTTCCACGAGGTGGCGATCATGCCGAGCAACTGGTCGCCGTCGATGATCTTGCCGTGCTCGTCGCACATCACGACGCGGTCGGCGTCGCCATCGAGCGCGATGCCGATGTCGGCGCGGTATTTGTGGACCGCATCGACCATGGCGCGTGTGTCGGTGGAGCCGATCTCGCGGTTGATATTGAAGCCGTTGGGTTCGTTGCCGATCGGGAAGATTTCGGCGCCGAGTTCGTAGAGGGCTTTCGGGGCGACCTTGTAGGCGGCGCCGTTGGCGCAATCGATCACCACACGCAGACCCGTGAGGCGGAGCTTGCGCGGGAAGGTGGATTTGACGATTTCGATATAGCGGGACTGCGCATCGTCGACGCGTTCGGCGCGGCCGAGATCGGGCGAGGCGGCGAGGCTGTCGTCCAGCGAGCGGCCCATCAGCGCCTCGATCGCCAGTTCGGCTTCATCCGACAGCTTGTAGCCGTCCGGCCCGAACAGCTTGATGCCATTGTCCTGGTAGGAATTGTGGGAGGCGGAGATCATCACGCCGAGATCGGCGCGCAGCGAGCGCGTCAGCATGGCGACGCCCGGCGTCGGCAGCGGGCCGAACAGGCGGACATCCATGCCCATGGCGGTGAAGCCGGTAGTGAGGGCGGGCTCGAGCATGTAGCCGGAAAGGCGCGTATCCTTGCCGATGACGACAAGATGGCGATGCGGGTCGGACTTGCGGAAATAGGTGGCGGCGGCCATGCCGAGACGCATGGCCATTTCGGGTGTCACGGGCCAGGAGTTGGCCGTGCCGCGAATGCCGTCCGTTCCGAAAATCTTGCGAGCCGTCATCTTCCCTCACGCAACAAACACGTCTGGCGCCCCCCGGAAGGCCCCGGAGCGGGCGGATGAAGGGCATGGGGCTAGCAGAAACACCATAACCCGCCGTGAAACCGTGATTTTCATGACGGACCCTCGCCATGTTTTGCAATACCTTAAGCTGGCCAATCGCCTAGATCACTCGCCTTCCTGATCTCTGGCCTGACATTTCCGGCCTTGGCGCTGTTCGGAGCCCTTCATAGATGTGCGGCATTATCGGTATCCTGAGCGACCAGCCGGCGGCGCCCCGCCTGGTGGAGGCGCTGAAGCGGCTGGAATACCGCGGCTATGATTCGGCGGGGGTGGCCCTGCTGGAAGCCGGCAAGCTGACCCGCCTGCGGGCGCCGGGCAAGCTGTCCAATCTCGATGCGAAAGTCCGCGAGACGCCCCTGAAGGCGGGCGTGGGCATCGGGCACACCCGCTGGGCGACGCATGGCCAGCCGAACGAGACGAATGCTCACCCGCATGCCTCCGGCCGGGTGGCGATTGTGCACAACGGGATCATCGAGAACTTCCGCGAGCTGCGCGAAGCGATGGAAAAGCGCGGCCGCAAGTTCGTGAGCGAAACGGATTCGGAAACCATCGCGCACCTGATCGATGAGAATCTGTCGAAAGGCATGACGCCGAAGGCGGCGTTCGCGGCGACGCTGGACGAGTTGCGCGGGGCTTTCGCCATCGCCTGCATCATCGAGGGCGAGGAGAACCTGATCCTCGGCGGCAGGCGCGGATCGCCGCTGGTGATCGGCGTTGGCGAGGGCGAGATGTTCCTGGGATCGGACGCGCTGGCGGTGGGGCCGTTCACGACGCGGGTGATCTATCTTGAAGAAGGCGACTGGTGCCAACTGACGCGCACATCGTTTGAAGTGTTCGACGCGTCTGGCAAAACGGTGGAGCGCGCAGAAACACACGTTCCCGCCGCTGGCGCCGCTGCCGAGAAGGGAAATTACCGCCACTTCATGCAGAAGGAAATCTACGAGCAGCCCGACTTCGTGGGCCGCACGGTTTCCGCCTATATCGACGCGTATGAGCTGAAGGCTGTCCTGCCGACCCGCGAGGGCAAGAAGGCGCTGGACTTCACGCAGTTTGATCGCATCCAGATCGT
>JAVBYB010000346.1 GCA_030824255.1 bacterium | reverse complement strand
GACACGGCTCATAACTGCAGGCGAACTGATCGTCGCGAACGACCTAGCGCCTGCGTCATGTGAGGGGCCTTCTTCGTCCAACCTTCTGGCATTCGATGAGGCGTACAGGGCCATCCGAGCTACCCGCCACATTGCATCCGGCGACCTACTTGGACGAGTCGATGCTCCTACTAGCGCATTCGCCGCAAACGCTGAAATTTCTGTCTTAATCTCGGTCGGACCTGTTCGCATCGAACGCCACGTGCACACTGTGCAACCGGGGATCGGCGGGCGTGGTATTTTTGTGCGCGACGACGACGGCAATATCTTCGCCGTTCCGACTTACGTTGAAGCAGAGCCGACCGAATGACATCGACGCGCTGCGCCATCCTCACCGGGCTCATTGCAGGTCTCACGTTTTTTAGCGGGAACACCAACACTGCAATAGCGGATGATCTGTACAAAAAATCACTCTGGTCAAACTTGGCGAGTGATCAGAAGGCAGCACAACCAGGCGATGTCCTGACCGTCGTGGTCTACCAGAGTACTGAGGCCCGCAACGCAGCGCAAAATTCGGCGCAGCGTACCCGTGCTGCGCACGGTACCCTCAGCAGCGATAACCTGACACAGCGCGGCGATGTCACGCTACAAGGCGAGTACCTCGGACGCGGAGAGATCCGCCGCAGCGAAAGCCTTGTCACACAGATCAGCGTAACCGTGACAGGCGTTCTGCCCAATGGAGATCTCGCAATCCAGGGCGAGCAGGCTATGCGTGTAAATGGCGAGCGGACGCGCATTGTTGTGCGCGGGCGCGTTAGGCCAATAGACATCAATGCCGACAATCAAGTTATGTCCACGCGCATTGCCGACGCCGAGATCGACTACAATGGCGATGGTTTTGTTTCGCGCAATGCTGATGCCGGCCCCCTTGGTTGGCTTTTCTCCTTGTTGGGGCTGAGTGGATGAGCCGGTCTCTGTTCTTCATCATCAAACTTATCCTGATGCTCGTCGTGACAGCAGGCGCTCACGCGGCGCTAGCACAAGAAGTGGCGTTGAAGGGGCTCGGGCGCTTCAGCGGTTGGCGCGAGAATGCGATTGTCGGATACGGCCTTGTCGTCGGCCTCGCAGGTTCAGGCGATTCCTCGCGCAGCAGCGTAACGCGACAAGCACTCAACAATGTCTACAGTCGCTTTGGTCTTACCGTATCCGACGAGGACATTAGCAGCAGAAACGTCGCTGTTGTAATGATTGTAGGCAAGCTTCCGGCGTCCGCGAATGTCGGCGACCGCATTCCAGTGACAATCTCTTCGGCAGGAGACGCGAGAAGCCTTGCTGGCGGTACTCTTCTTATGACACCCCTGCTCGGCCCCGACCAGCAACCATACGCCCTTGCTCAGGGTCCATTGATTGCTGGAGGCGATAGCTTCGACAGTCAACTTAATCTCAATCAACGCAACTACCCAACGACAGCGCGTCTTGAGGACGGCGCCACTGTCGAGGCTGAAGTCGATGCAGATCTACTGGGCGCTGACAACGCAGTTGGATTCCTGCTGCACAATCCCGACTTCACCACAGCCAGTCGAATTGCATCGGGCATCAACGCGCATTTCGGCGAGCAGATCGCCTGGGCCAAGAATGCGGACGAAATCCGTATCAGTTATGCTTCAGATCGCTCCAACCTTACCCACTTCCTTGCGGCGCTTGAAGGCGTACGCGTCATGCCGGATCGTTCACCGCGCGTGATTGTCAATGAACGCACTGGAACGATCGTGGCTGGCGGCGACGTGTTGATATCAGGCGTGGTCATCTCACAAGGTGATGTGAAGGTGACAGTGACGAGCGATTCCTACGCATCTCAGCCATCATTCATCGCCGGACGCGCACCTGATATTCAAAGCCTGATCGTGACTAACACCCAACTTGGTGTTTCGCGTGGCGCTGATGAGGTCGTGGCGTCGTTTCCGAACACCACCGTTGCCGACTTGGCGCAGGGCCTCTCGGCCGCGCGAGTCGATACGCGCAGGATCATCTCCATCCTGCAGGCCATTCGCTCAGCCGGCGCACTTCATGCCGACCTCATCGTGCAATAGGGGGCAATGTTGGACGAGATCTCCGCAGCTATACTCAAAAAATCACTGGACGGGCTGTCTATTCGGTACGCGTTCACAGCGCAGAATATCGCGAACGTGAGTTCACCTGACTACCAACCTGTGCGTGTCTCATTCGAAGCTGAGCTTCGCGCCGCCGAAAGTAAGGGAGCCGTTGCGGTTGCGCAGGTTATGCCTCTAGCGCATGTGGCGCCATCCACCGCTGACTCTGAAGCAGTGCGTATCGATCTCGAACTGGCCGACGCCTCTCAGACCGCGCTACGTTATCGTGCGCTGCTCGATGTGCTTTCACGCGAGATGGCCTTGCACCGCGCCGTGATCTCGGAAGGAGGCCGCTAATCATGGACCCGATACAGATTGGCCGCAGCGGGCTCGATGTGGAATGGCAGCGGTTGCAGGTCATCGCGCAAAACCTCGCCAACATGAGTTCCACCCGAAGCGCCGACGGAGACGTGTTTCGCCCGCTCAGGCTGGTTAGCGCGCCCAACGTGCAGTTCAGCACAATGCTGGACAATGCAAGGCTCTATCCTGGCGGCGTGCAGGTAACGGGTGTCGAGCCACAAGCTAACGGACTGCGGCAAACCTATGAACCCGAGCATCCGCATGCCGATGCAGAAGGATTTGTAACGCGACCAAACGTTGATCACGCCAGCGAAATGACACTGATGATCAAGACGTCTCGCGCCTACGAGGCCAACCTTGCTGTCATTAGCTTGGCGCAAGGTATGTATGCCCGCGCTCTCGACATGGGACGTCAATCATGACGCCAGTTGAAGCCATTACAGCGATAGGAGCACAATCCGTCGCTATCGTCCCGGGAGTAAACGGTTCTGGTGTGGCAACACAGCAGAGCGCACCGCAGGTCAGTTTCGGCGAAATGCTCGGCAAGGGAATCACTCATGTTGAGCAGAAAATTTCGGAAGCTGATCACATGGTGCGCGCCTTTGCGCTGGATGAGTCGATACCGGTTCACCAGGTCACCATCGCGCTGGAAGAAGCGCGGATCGCGATCGAGCTAGCCATGCAGGTGCGCACGCGCCTGGTAGAAGCCTATCGTGAAATCATGAACACCCAGCTCTAGCCCGGATCAGGCATGCCGACCGCCGCAAGCAAGACACAAAGACGCGTCCGGCCATGGATGATTGCGCTGCTGCTCGTCGTGTTTGGTGGCATCCTGCTGGCAAGCTACTTCGCATTCACTCGGCGCGAGATGTCGATTTTGTTACAGGGACTGAGACCAGCAGAAGCATCAGCAGTCGTCGATGAACTGGAAGCGCAATCCATCCCATACGAACTCGCAGATGGTGGCGCTACGATCCTCGCTCCGAGCGCACAGCGAGATTCCGCGCGCTTAAAGCTTGCAGGCGCGGATCTGCATGCGCCTGGCCAGGAAGGTTTCGAGCTATTCGACACGTCAGATCTCGGGCTCACCGAGTTCGCCCAGCGCATCAAGTATCAACGTGCACTGCAAGGCGAACTCACTCGCACAATCATGAAAATCGACGGCGTGCTCGAGGCCCGCATACATATCTTTATACCTGAGCGGTCCACGTTTCGCAGCGAGCGTTCGCCAGCGAAGGCTGCCGTGACGCTGTTGACACGTTCACCTGAAATCGAAACCGTTGGAACAATTGCAGGCATCCAGCAGCTCGTTGCCTCCTCGATCGCAGATCTTGCAGCAGAGGATGTCGTTGTCCTGAACGGTCGTGGGACTGTAATCAGCCCCTCTCCTTCGGAAACGCCAATCGACCCAGTTTTAGCGGAGCCTCACACGGGCCTACTCTCTGCGGTAACAAGCACGCTTCCTGTAGATGTAGCGCCCTTCGTGCAGCTTGAGCCAGCATCGAACGCATACCCATCATCGCTACCAGGTCACATCCGCATCCTAACAAACCGGCCTCTCGATGCGGATGAACGTGATCAGGTTCTTGCAGCAATCGAGATCATGGTCACGTCAGCTGGCGGAGCGAAAGTTCCGGTGTCTTTCGACCTGAAGCTTGGCGGTATCGATGCGCCAACTGAACTGAAAGCTGAGCCTGTGCCCGTAGCATTGCCGCAAGCGGCAGAAGCACCGGCGACAAATGCAGCGGACGCAGGCGATGACGTCGTGATGCCGCTTATCGTTGCCACGATCGTGCTGGTTTTACTTGCGATCATCATTGTGATTACCAATTGGCGGCGGCCTTTGCCGCGTCTGTCGATCGAGGATCAACAGCGCTTTGCCGAACGCCTTCGGATCGGCTTGCAATCCCAAAGGGCGGAGGCGACCGATGGCGCTTCTTGAAGATGAAGCAACGGAAGATCTTCGTATTCTGACTTCATTGCGAGTCAGGGATCGAAAAGCAGTTCTCTCTTATCTGTCCCTATCGGAACGAACGCAGTTGGAACGTCGGCTGACCTTGTTGCGGCGTCGCCAGCGACGACCTAAAGGCCATTCAACAATCGCCCTTGGTCAATTCAGCCCTCTACTACGTCGGACCGTTCGTCGCGCAATTATGGAGACAGGCGGCAAGCGCGCCGTGACAGCGGCGACGGCGAACGCGTTGAAGGATCTTCTTTCCGGGACGCCGTTGAAGATGGGCGATCCGCTGTGAATGTGATTCGCGCCTCCAATTTGGACGAGCAATCGCGCGTTAGCTCGCTGGATCTTGATACCCTTGAAGGCGAGCGAGGCATTACGCCAAACATCAACCAACGTACTCCCGCTTCCGCCGCAGAGCTTGAGATAGAACGGCTTCGGAAATCCCTTGCAGCGTCGGAGCTGAAACGCGACGAACTGATTGCAGCCGCGCGAGAAGATGGGCGTCTTACGGCGTTGGCTGCTTATCACCGGGACGAAGCAGCCCATTCAGCTATGCTCGCGAGCAGCATTAGAGAGGCGCGAGATTCGTTCGCCGTAAAGATCGAGGAGCTGAACGCATCCGCAGTGATGATCTGCGAAAATGCACTCGCACGCTTGTTAGGCAATCCAGCCCGTTATGGTGAACTCATTGAGGTCGCTATCAAGCATCATCTTGAAGTGCTCCAGCAAGACATGGTCATCAATCTGCGGGTAAGCGCCGAAGACTTCCCACAACAAGAAAGCCTTGCTGCGATCGCGAACGCCGCCAAGACCTCACCTGCGTCAGTGGAACACGACCCGTCGCTCAAATCCGGATCATGCCGAGTCGAACTTCGCCTCGGCACAATCGATATCTCGCTGCCGGAATACTGGAATGCACTGCAACGTTCGTTCTCGCGCTTGAAGCTTCTTGCGGAGCAACGGACGTGAAGCTTGCCGAGATTGATGCCCTTCTGGGGGAAACCCCGCCCATCCAACGCAAGGGTCGCGTACTTCGAATCGCACGAGGCTGGGTAGAGGCGACCGGACCGCTCTGTGCGATTGGGGAAGTGTGCACGATCGAAACAGCTCCTGGCGGCAGCTTACACGGAGGTGAGAGCGAGGTCGTCCTGGCCGAGGTCGTAGCAATTCATGAAGACCGAATTGTCTTGTCAGCGTTCGATCCAACCGCGCCGATTCTTCCTGGTGCGCAGGTCCTTGCACGCCCGGATCACGCACGTGCTCCTGTAGGAGACGCTTTTGTGGGACGCGTGATTGATGGCCTGGGCCAAGCCATCGATGGACACGCGCCTCCCGTCTGCGACGAACTTCTGCGGCTTGAGGGCGAGGTGATGTCGCCTCTCAAGCGCCAGGAACCCAACCAGATTCTCGAAACAGGTATCCGCGCTATGGACGGGCTGCTGCCGATTGGAGAGGGCCAGAGGATCGGCGTCTTTGCGGCGAGTGGCGTTGGAAAGACAACCTTCATCCGGCAGCTTGCGACACAGGTCGTCTGCGATCATTGCATTCTTTGTCTTGTCGGTGAGCGTGGCCGTGAAGTCGAAGCGGTATGGCGCGATGTAAATCGCTATCCTGGGCAATTCACCTGCGTCGCCGCTACTTCTGATCAAAGCGCCGCCATTCGCGTTCGGGCGGTCTATCAAGCGCTGGCCCTTGCAGAGCACTGGCGTGCACGTAAACGCCGCGTCCTTCTCGTGATCGATTCGATAACACGGTTCGCCATGGCGCTGCGTGAGATCGGTCTAGCGAGCGGCGCACCTCCGACTTTGCGTGCATATACGCCCAATGTGTTCTCTGCTCTGCCCCGCGTAGTCGAGCGTTGCGGCGCACAAAAAGGCGGCGGCTCCATCACCGCCGTGATTACCGTGCTAAGTGAAACAGACGATGTCGATGACCCGATCACGGAAGTGATGAAGTCGCTTCTGGACGGCCATATCGTCTTGTCGCGCCAGCTGGCAGAAAAGGGGCACTTTCCCGCAGTCGATATCCTGCGGAGCGTGAGCCGTCTGTCGGAACGTCTCATGTCACCCCAACACGCGACAGCGGCACAGGCCGCCATCGCACTCCTGTCGCTTTATGAAGAGTCGCGCCTCATGGTCGAGACTGGACTTTACCGACAGGGAACGAACGCACGTCTCGACGAGGCTATCCGCGACCGAGAGCGCCTGCACGGCTTCCTCCGCCAGCACAACAATGAGCGCGCGCGCATAAGCGAGACGATCGCCAGCCTCCGTTCACTTCTAAGCAAGGGAGGCGCATATGCGTAAACTTGCTATTTTACGCTCCTACCACGCTGTGTTGAGCGCGCAGGAACTCCTGTCGGCGCATGCCCGTCAGACGAATGCAGAGTGCCTGGCGCGCGAGGCCAAGGCGGAGCTCGAGCTCAGAAAGCAAGAAGCTGTTCTCGAAGAGGCTATCCAGGACTGGTCTTCATATCTGACCGCCGCAATCGCGGAGCCGCAACAGCTACAGCGCCTCGGGGCAACTATCGCGCAACACGACATGAAACGAACAGATCTCGTTTTGGATGCCGAAACCGCAAAGTCCAACGCTAACACGTCGCGACTCGCGGCTGGAACAGCGGCTGCTCATGTTCAGCTCACGAGACATGTTCTCAAGGGCCTTCGAAACTCACTCAGGGATCAGCGCGATGAAGCGACCGCCCAGGTCACTGAAGACCGTACCACCTACGCGTGGACGCAGACATGACGACGGTTGATCGCAACCCGCCATTTCTACCGCTCGAGCAAAACGGCCCCTTTGGGTTACGGCGGGAGTATCGCGACTTTGAGGCTCCGTTGCAGAGCTTTGAGACAATGTTGTCTGGAGCTTCTTCGGAATCTGGCGCCAAGAACGTACCTGCAGCGAGAGCGGACGAACTGGAGCTTAAAGCCCTGCCGATCGATGGTGCGCAAACGGCGATGCACGCCCTTGCATCTCAACATTCCCAGCCTCCAGCTACCCGATCCCCTT
>JAVBYB010000490.1 GCA_030824255.1 bacterium | reverse complement strand
CTTCAACGAGCCCCACGCGCCGCAGCAGGAGTTCCGAGTGCAGGTTCTGGCTCTGCTTGTTGAGGAAGGTCACATTTTCGATCAGCGGCGCCGGAACCAGCCGCGCGATTTCCACGCCCGGCCGCTGAGAGTTGAACATTGTCCGCGCCGCATCAAACAGACGCAGCGGCCGGTAACGCGCCTCGAATCCGTCGGCCACCTTGATACCGCGCGCCTCAAGCAGAATCTTCAAGCGCGATGCCGCCGCCCACGCGGGATCATGCACCGCGATCGGCAAGCTGAACGCTGGGGCGCCCGCCTTGACGCGCCCATACACACGCACACTTGTATCGCCCGGAATGCGCTCGGCCAGCACCAGCGTGTCTTCAATTGAATCGGCCGCGATCGTGTCGACATGGTTGTCGACGTCGTAGAGCTCCGGCCCGATCCGGTAGTCGACGAAAGCGAGGTCGCCAGGCTGCACGCCCGGCCGCACGACAAGTGGCAGCTCATTGCTGTTCACCGTCAGCGCAGATACCGGCGCGCCCGAGCGTGTCACCATATCGTCCTGGTTCCATCCAGGCGGCCATGGCTCGCGCGAATAGAGCGTCTCGTCCGCGATCACGGTGTCCACTTCGGTGATGCCATTCGCGATGACGGCATCCACGAGGTCGGACAGGCAGTTGCGCACGCAGTCCGGCGCATCGACAAGCGTCGGATCGCCCGCGCCGACCAGAAACAGCACGGGAAGAGCGCCCTCCGACGATATCAACCGCAGCGACGTGCCCTGCGCAGGATCGGGCTGCGTCATGTCGCCAAGGCGATGGAAAGCCGCCGCGACAGTGAACAGCTTGGTGTTCGAAGCCGGCAGGAATCGCTGGTCCGGATTGATGGAGATGATCTCCCGACCATCGAGTGTCGTCACGACAAGGCCCCAGCGCGTGCCCTCTAGGCCCGGCTGTTCAAGGCGCTCCAGTGTGCGCTCCGAAAGAGAGGCGCACGCGGAGAGCGAAAGGGCGGCGAGGGCAGACAGCAGAATTCTCATACCCAGACCCTAGCCATCCATTCCCAAACGGAAAGCTGCTTCATGTGTCGTGGACATGACGGCGTCATGTGAAGGCACTAACGTGTGCCGCATGACACAGATTGATCGCCGCCGCCTTCTCGCCCTCGGAGCTGCCTCGCTGACGCTCCCCGTCGCTATCCAGCGCGCCTGGGCGATCGACGCCAAATCTGCGACCGGCACGATCCAGGACATCAGACACGTCGTCGTGCTGATGCAGGAGAACCGCTCCTTCGATCACTATTTCGGCGCGATGAACGGCGTGCGCGGTTTCGGAGATCGCTTCCCGGCGCCGATCCCCGGCGGCACGGTCTGGCGGCAGGCGCATACAAAGTCCGCCCCGTCCGTTATCGCGCCATTCCCGCTCAACACGGCGCATACCTTCGCCCACATGCGCGTCGAAGGGACGCCGCACAGCTGGGACGACGCGCAGTACGCATGGGACAACGGGCGCATGGCCAACTGGCCGGATCACAAGCAGCCCCATTCGATGGGCTATTTTACCGAGGACGACATCCCGTTCCAGTGGGCGCTCGCCAATGCCTTCACCATTTGCGACGCCTATCATTGCTCCTTCCAGGGCGGCACGAATACCAACCGCCTCTTCCTCTGGACCGGCACGAACGATGGCGACGGGACGCGCGGCGGTCCGTCCATCTCGAACTCGCATGACACGTTGCCGGAAAAGGCGCCGCTGGCGAAGACGCCTTACACGTGGACGACCTATCCGGAACGCCTCGAAGCCGCTGGCGTAAGCTGGAAGATCTACGAGGACATGGTCGACAATTTCGGCGACAATCCGCTCGTGGGCTTTCAGGCTTTCCGCGACAGCCTGGCGAAAGCGCCGGGCAGCAATCCCGCGCTCGCCGCAAAGGGTCTCTCCACACAGCATCTCGATGTGCTCCGCGCCGATGTTATGGCCGGAACGCTGCCGTCTGTTTCATGGGTGATCTCGCCTGCAAAGGACTCCGAGCATCCCGGCCCCTCCAGCCCGGCGCAGGGCGCTGATTACATCGCGCGCGTGCTGGACTGCCTGACGGCCAATCCCGACGTCTGGGCGCAGACCGCGTTGCTGGTGAATTTTGATGAGAACGACGGCTTCTTCGACCACATGCCGCCGCCCGCGCCGCCCAGCCGCGTGAACGGCGCGACGCTTGGCGGGTCCACCGTGGATACGACCGGCGAGTATCATCTCATCCGCGCCGAAAGCGAAAAGTCATCGGAACGCGACGACCTGATGGGCCGCCCCTACGGGCTCGGCCCACGCGTGCCCATGTATGTGATCTCGCCCTTCTCGCGCGGCGGCTTCGTCAACTCGGAAGTGTTCGACCACACCTCCATCATCCGTTTTCTCGAAAAGCGGTTCGGTGTGATGGAGCCGAACATCTCTGCCTGGCGTCGTACCGTGTGTGGCGATCTTACCAGCTGCTTCGACTTCACGGCGCCAAACGCCGCGCTTGCAGCCCTTCCAGAGACATCTGGCGCGGCAGACAAGGCGGCCGCGTTGCCGAAGCGCACGACGCCAACCACGCCTGCGGAAATCATCGCTCCGGTGCAGGCCTCCGGCGTCCGTCGCTCGCGCGGCCTGCCTTATGACCTTGAGGTGCTGGAGCTGGAAACAGGCGGCGCGCTGAGGCTGCACTTCGGCAACAAGGGCAGGGCTGGCGCTGTCTTTCATGTCTACGACGCCCTGCGCATGGACGTGCCGCCCCGGCGCTACACTGTCGAACCAGGAAAATCACTCAGCGATGAATGGCCCGCAGGCCCATACGACGTGCGCGTGATCGGCCCAAATGGCTTTTCCCGGGCATTCGCGGGGAGCGGTGCAGGTGTCGATGCGAGGAGGCCTATTCCGACGTTTGTGAAGATCCCCGTCGTTGGCGGACCACTCGCCTTCAATGTCGGCTTCGGCGTGGCATGGCGTCGTGAGACGGGCCTGATCAATGTCAGGTCGCCCGCTTACCCGACTGCCATGGACGAGCAGACGCTGCATGCGCCTCCGCGCAATACGTCCACGCGTGTCGAACACAGCTGGTCGCTCGCCCGCACGAATGGCTGGTATGATTTCGTGCTGACCCGCTCGGGAGATCCCGCCTGGCAGCGTCGCTACGCCGGCCGCATCGAGACCGGTCGCGCCACCACCAGCGATCCCGCCATGGGCGGACCTGCATTGTTGCAGCAGGGGTGAGCCCAAAAAGTAAGCGGCGCGGGGTTGCCCCCGACGCCGCCTTTTGCCCCCCGGCAAAGATGCCTTTTCGCGCGAGCGATCAGGCCTTGTAGTACATGTCGAATTCGACCGGGTGCGGGTGCATGTCCACGCGCATCACATCTTCCATCTTGAGGTCGATGTACGAGTCGATGAAGTCGTCATCCATGACGCCGCCGGCCTTGAGGAAGTCGCGGTCGGCATCGAGGCTGTTCAGCGCTTCGCGGAGCGAGCCGCACACAGTCGGGATGTTCTTCAGCTCTTCCGGCGGAAGGGCGTAGAGATCCTTGTCCATCGCAGGACCCGGATCGATCTTCTTCGCGATGCCGTCGAGGCCGGCCATCATCAGCGCGGTGAAGGTCAGGTACGGGTTCGACGCCGGATCCGGGAAGCGGACCTCGATGCGTTTGCCTTTCGGGTTCGGGGTCCACGGAATACGGACCGAAGCCGAACGGTTGCGGGCGGAGTAGGCCAGCAGCACCGGAGCTTCGTAGCCCGGGACAAGGCGCTTGTAGGAGTTTGTCGTGGCGTTCGAGAAGGCGTTGATGGCCTTCGCGTGCTTGATGATGCCGCCGATGTACCAGAGGCATTCCTGGCTGAGGTCGGCATACTTGTCGCCGGCGAACAGCGGCTTGCCGTCTTTCCAGATCGACTGGTGCACGTGCATGCCCGAGCCGTTGTCCTTGAAGTAGGGCTTCGGCATGAAGGTGGCGGTCTTGCCGTATGAGTGCGCCACATTGTGCACGATGTATTTGTAGAGCTGCATGTTGTCGGCCATCTGGACCAACGTGTTGAACTTCATGCCAAGCTCGTGCTGCGCGGGCGCAACCTCGTGGTGGTGCTTCTCGGGCTGGAGACCGAGCTCGGTCATCAGCGTCAGCATTTCCGAGCGCATGTCCTGCAGCGAGTCGATCGGCGGAACGGGGAAGTAGCCGCCCTTCGGACCGGGGCGGTGTCCCATGTTCCCGCCTTCATAGGAGCGGCCGGTGTTGTAGGGCAGTTCCGGATCGTCGAACTCATATCCCGTCTTGTTCGGGTCGGTGTTCCACTTCACGTCGGAGAACACGAAGAACTCGGCTTCCGGGCCGAAGAAGGCGGTGTCGCCCACGCCAGAGGACTTGAGGTAGTTCTCGGCTTTCTTCGCCATCATCCGCGGGTCGCGGTTGTAGGCGGTGTTATCGTTCGGGTTGAGGATGTCGCACATGATGGCGAGCGTCGTGTTCTGGAAGAACGGGTCGATACGCGCCGACGACGGATCCGGCATCAGCAGCATGTCGGACTCGTTGATCGCCTTCCAGCCGGCGATCGAAGAACCGTCGAACATCGTGCCGTCAACGAACAGATCCTTGTCGACCATCGAGAGGTCGAAGGTGACGTGCTGCATTTTACCGCGAATATCGGTGAAACGCAGGTCGACGTACTGGACGTCTTTTTCCTTGATGGTCTTGAAGATTGAGTCGGACACCTAGTCCCTCCGTTTCACCCCGGCCCCATTGGGTGCAATCCAATGGCGAGACCGTTCAATTGAACCTGTAAAGTCTTCTAACGTCAGATCGCCTGGTCGCCCGTTTCGCCTGTGCGGATGCGGATGACCTCGGTGATCTCGGATACGAAAATCTTGCCGTCGCCGATCTTGCCGGTATGGGCCGACTTCGTGATCGCATTCAATGCGGCTTCAAGCTGCGCATCGGACACGACCACTTCAATTTTCAGTTTGGGCAGGAAGTCGACGATGTACTCGGCGCCGCGATAGAGCTCTGTATGGCCGCGCTGCCGGCCAAAGCCCTTGGCTTCCAGAACCGTCATGCCCTGCAGGCCGACGCCATGAAGGGCTTCCTTCACTTCATCGAGTTTGAACGGCTTTATGATCGCCTCGATTTTCTTCATCGCGGTGTCCCTGTGAGGCGCCGTTGTGGCGTCGATGGAGCTACCCCGCTCATGCACGATCAGGAGCAGGGCGAGTAGGTGGGGCGCCTGAAGATAGTGCGTCCAGTCGCTAGGCGCCTATTTGTTGTGCGTAGATGGTGAAATATAGGGCGTCGTCATCCAGATTATCCACAGAGGTGGGCCTGTCCGATCCATGTTAAGCTCCAGAATCTCCAATGTTCACGGGCATTTCAGCGAATGATCTACCTCATCAGGCATGGTGAACCGGCGGCCAGCTGGGGCGCGCACCCGAACCCCGGCCTGTCGGAACTTGGGACCCGGCAAGCCTTCGCGGCGGCCGAAGTGCTTGCCAGGGCGGGGGCCAAATGGGCCGTTACCTCCCCCCTGGCCCGCAGCCGGGAGACCTGCGCGCAGTTCGAAAAGCTGATGGAAACGCACGCCCGGATCGAGAGCGGCGTTGGCGAAATCGTCACCCCGTCTGGCCTCGATGACCGCGCAGCGTGGTTGCACGGCATCATGGCGGGCGGCTGGAGCCAGACGGACGAGAAGCTTCAGGCCTGGCGGCGCAGCGTCCTCGCCGCCGTCGAGAAGATGCCGGAAGAGACAGCCGTTTTCAGCCACTTCATCGCCATCAATGTGATCGTCGGCCTGCTGACAGACGACGACCGCGTCGTGGCGTTCAAACCCGGCCACGCTTCGATCAGCCGGCTGGTGCGCGTCGGCGGACAGCTGCGCTTGAAGGAACTCGGTTCGGAAGCCGCCACCGTGGTGACCTGACATGATCCACGCCATCCTTACCTGCGATCAGGTCCGCGCTGCCGAACAGCGGGCGGTTGAGGCAGGCATCTCGCTCTGGATGCTGATGCAGAAAGCCGGGCAGGCGTGTGCTGATGTTCTGCACGCGGAGTTTCCCGTTGGCCGCGTCATCGTGCTGGCCGGGCCGGGCAATAATGGCGGCGATGCTTTCGTGGCGGCGCAACGCCTGCGCGACCTCGGCCGCAATGTCTGGGTGTTCGATCTCGCCCCGAACGGCGAGCGCACGCCGGAAGGGCAGAACGCGCTTCAGGCGCTCACCGGCCCGCGTCAGCCACTGGAGGACATGCGCCTTCAGCCCGACGATATCGTGCTCGATGGCCTGTTCGGCGCCGGTCTCTCGCGTGCGCTGGAGGGCGAGGCCGCTTATGCGGTCGAGCAGGTGAACGCCTCCGGCGCCACGGTTGTCGCGATTGATGTGCCCTCCGGCGTGAGCGGCGATACTGGCGCCGTCGATGGCCCCGCCATCCGCGCCACCGTCACCGTCACCTTCTGCTGCAAGAAGCCGGCGCACGTTCTCCATCCGGCCGCCGGGCTGTGTGGCGATGTGATTCCTGCGGAGATCGGCTTCGGTCAGTTCGTCGAGGCTGCGGGCGAGGGCAAGCTGCACGAAAACGCACCTGCGCGCTGGCTGCAGTCCCTGCCATGGCCAGACCATGGCGGGCACAAGCACAAGCGTGGCCGCCTCGCCGTCGTCACAGGCCCGATCAACCAGACGGGCGCGGCGCGTCTTGCGGCGCGCGCAGGCTTGCGTGCGGGCGCAGGGCAGGCGCGACTGGTCTGTCCGCCATCGGCATTGATCGTGGTTGCGTCGGCGGTGATGTCGCCGCTCACCAACAGCTTCCGCGACGTGCACGAATTGCTCGCGCACACGGAGGATGCGGACGCCGTTGTCATCGGCCCCGCCGCCGGCGTGAACGAAGCGACGCGCGCGAATGTTGAGGCGCTGGCGAAGGCGGATCGCACGCTCGTGTTGGATGCAGACGCGATCACTGTGTTCAAGGGCGAAGTCGAAACGCTGGCCGGCCTGCTGGAAGCGCCCGCCGTGCTGACGCCCCATGCCGGCGAATTCGAGCGGCTGTTTCCTGGTGTGCTGAAGCAATCTGCAAGCAAGATCGAGGCGGCGCGAACAGCAGCGAAGATGGTCGGCGCGGTGGTGCTGCTGAAAGGCTCTGATACCGTGATTGCGGCGCCAGATGGGCGGACAGCGGTGAACGCGCACGCAACGCCTTTCCTGGCGACGGCAGGCTCGGGCGATGTTCTCGCCGGCATCATCGGCGGTCTTCTGGCGCAGGGGATGGATGCGTTCGACGCGGCCTGTGCAGGCGCATGGATGCACGGCGATGCCGGCATTCGCGCAGGCGCCGGCCTGATCGCCGAAGATCTCGACGCCACGCTGCGCGAGACGCTGAAGGCGCTTTATGACGCGCGACCGCGCCAGACTTAGGGTCCCTTG